>JADLCC010000351.1 GCA_020847425.1 Saprospiraceae bacterium | reverse complement strand
TGATCTGTTATTGGTGGTTTTTTAGGCTAGAATCCGTAAACAAGAGCCTCTCTTTTCCCAATGCCGAAACAGATAACTAATAACTGATAACTAATAACCAATTTAGTTTTTCTTATACGTTGCAGCCAGGTCGGCAGCCAGATCTTTCATTTTGGAAAGGCTGGCGTCTTCCAGTTTGCCTTTGCGGAATTCTTCCAGAACGGCAGGGAGTTCCTGTTCCATTTTCATCAGGAAGATTTCTTCGAATTCGCGCACTTTTTCGAGCGGAACATCGCGCAACAGGTTTTGAGTGCCGAGGTAAATGATCGCAACCTGCTTTTCAACCGTTACCGGGCTGTACTGGGCTTGTTTCAGGATTTCCACGTTGCGGGAGCCTTTTGCCAATACGCCTTGAGTGGCGGCATCGAGGTCGGAACCGAATTTCGAGAACGCTTCCAGTTCGCGGTATTGCGCCTGGTCGAGTTTCAGGGTACCGGCGATTTTTTTCATCGACTTGATCTGTGCGTTACCACCTACGCGGCTTACGGAGATACCTACGTTGATAGCAGGGCGTACACCGGCGTTGAACAGGTTGGATTCGAGGAAGATCTGGCCGTCAGTGATCGAGATCACGTTGGTCGGGATATAAGCGGATACGTCGCCGGCCTGTGTTTCGATGATCGGGAGCGCTGTGAGCGAGCCGCCGCCTTTGAGCAGGCCTGCTGCTTTGAGGCTTTCGGGCAGGTCGTTCATATCTTTCATTACATCGTCGTTGGCGATAACCTTCGCTGCGCGTTCGAGCAGGCGGCTGTGCAGGTAGAATACGTCGCCGGGATATGCTTCGCGGCCCGGAGGACGGCGCAGCAGCAGGGATGCTTCGCGGTATGCTACGGCTTGTTTGGACAAGTCATCATAAACGATGAGGGCCGGACGGCCGGTGTCGCGGAAGAATTCGCCGATAGCGGCGCCGGAGAACGGTGCGTAGAATTGCAGCGGCGCCGGATCGGAAGCGGAAGACGCTACGATGACAGTGTAGGCCATCGCGCCGTTTTCTTCGAGCGTGCGGGCTACCTGCGCTACGGTAGAGGCTTTCTGGCCACAGGCAACGTAGATGCAGAAAACCGTTTCGCCACGTTCGTGGAACTCTTTCTGGTTGATAATGGTATCGATGGCAATAGCCGTTTTACCGGTCTGACGGTCGCCGATGATCAATTCGCGCTGGCCGCGGCCAATCGGAATCATCGCGTCGATGGCTTTTACACCCGTCTGCAGCGGTTCGTTTACCGGCTGGCGGTAAATAACGCCCGGCGCTTTGCGCTCGATCGGCATTTCGTATTTTTTGCCTGTAATTGGACCTTTACCGTCGATCGGCTGGCCCAAGGGATTTACAACGCGGCCTACAAAACCTTCGCCTACTTCGATAGAGGCGATTTTGCCGGTGCGTTTGACCACGGAGCCTTCGTGAATGCCCTCGGAAGCGCCCATCAGTACGACACCGACGTTGTCTTCTTCGAGGTTCAACACGATGGCGCGCACGCCGTTTTCAAATTCTACCAATTCGCCGGATTGGGCGCGGTTGAGGCCATATACACGGGCGATACCGTCGCCCACTTGCAATACAGATCCAACTTCTTCGAGATTGGTTTCTGCCCCGAAGCCCGACAATTGCTGTTTCAATATTGCGGAAATTTCTTCCGGTCTGACGTCTGCCATATTATGTGAGTTGTGAGTTGTGAGTTGTGAAAGGGGATTGGTGAATCGGCAACTGTGAGTTCAAATACTCACAACTCACGATTCACGATTCACGTTTTAAAATTCTTTTACGTACAGGTTTTTCGAGAATTGTGCTCTCAATTGGTCCAGTTTGTGTGCCGTGCTGGCATCGTACCGTTTGTTGTCGAAATCCAGCACAAAACCTCCGATCAGATCGGGATCGACGGTTGTTTGAATGTCGAGGTTTTCGGAAGTGACACCGCTGGCGAGTATTTTTTTGCGCAGGTCTTCCAGAACGGCATCGCTCATGGGCGTAGCTGTGGTGACGCGCACTGTCGTGATTTTTTTCAGGACTTTGTACTGTTCGCCGAATTCCGCTGTGATTTCGGGCAGGTAATTTTCCCGGTTCTTGTTGATCAGCAGTTTCAGGTAGCCCATGGTCAGGCTATCGAACTGCGATTGGAACAAGGCGTCCATTGCGGCTATTTTCCGGTCATTGGCAATGATCGGACTTTTCAGCATCAGGTACAGGTCGCGGTTCTGAACAGCGTGCTGCAGGACTTTCATGTCGGCCTGCACCTGTGCCAGTTTATTCTGCTCGACAGCGAGTTCGATCAGCGATTTGGCGTAACGGGTGGCTATACGAATAACACTCATGGTGGTTATGTTTCTTTGTTGAGGTGTTGAGTGTTGAGGTGTTGAGTGTGTGATCCATATAAGGATGCTGCACTCAACACCTCAACACTCAACATCTCAACCCCTTAATTCAATTGAATGCTGTCTGCCAGGCTTTTAGCGTAGGCTTCCTGCTCTGCTTTGTTCGACAACTCCTTGCGCAGGATTTTTTCTGCGATTTCGATCGCCAGTTGACCTGATTTGTTTTTCAGTTCGACCATAGCGGCGTTCTTGTGGTTTTCGATATCGTGCAGGGCGCTTTCCACTTTGCGTTTGTATTCCGCATTGGCGCGTTCTTTTGCTTCGGAAATGATCTGCTCTTTGGCATCTTTCGCCTCTTTCAGCATTTGAGCGCGTTCTTCGCGTGCTTCCGCCAGCAGTTGCTCGTTTTTCGCTTCCAGGTGCGTCATTTCTTCGCGGGCCTTTTTGGCCTCGTCGAGCGCCTCCTGGATATCCTGTTCGCGCCTTTTCAGTGCTTCACCGATCGGTTTGAACGCGAAACGGCTCATAATGTACCAGAATATGAGGAAAATGACAGTTGTCCAGAACAATAAACCCGGTTCAGGTTTGATGACGGAAAAATCTACCAGAAACAACATAGGAGTGATGAATTATAAAATTTATAAATAGATCGGGATTGCTTTTATGTTGACAAAGAAGCCAACAAAGGCACGTACTCCGAATTAAGTTCAAAAAATCGGGGCGTTGAACAGACCAACCGTCGCTCGCAGCCCCGAAAGGGCATTTCTTAACCTTGCGCTTTCACGAAGAAAGACAATACCATACAAACCAGCGCAGCGCCCTCTACGAGTGCGGCAGTCAGGATCATGTTTGAACGGATATCGCCTGTTGCTTCCGGTTGGCGGGCGATGGCTTCCATCGCCTTACCACCAATTTGACCGATACCGAGACCGGCACCGATTACAGCAAGACCAGCGCCAAGTGCAGCGTAACTCATGTTGTTTAATTTATATTGATGAAAAAAAAATCGTGTTTGGTATTTAGTTTTTGGTGTTTCGGCTCATTCACTCACTCTGCTATTCTCACTTCTCACTTCTCACTTCTCACCTCTAATATCAGGCATCACGCTCGGCTCTCACGCTCTCACTTCTCACCCTCTCACCTCTCTTAATGGTGGTGTGGTTCTTCGATGGCCGTTCCGATATACGTCGCCGACAACATCGTAAAAATAAACGCCTGCAGGAACGCTACCAGCAATTCCAGCGTCATCATAAACAGCGACAGCGGCACGGAAGCGATGATACCGGTAATAGAGCCGGCGGTGCTTTTCCCGGCGTCGCCGAAGATGAAAATCAGGCTTACAAAACTCAGGATTACAATGTGCCCTGCCGTGATGTTGGCAAAAAGACGCAACAACAGGGTAAAAGGCTTCAGGAATATCCCCAGGATTTCAATCGGGGTGAGGATGAAGATTTTGAGTACTGCGGGTACGCCCGGCATCCAGAGCGTATGCTCCCAAAAGTGTTTTTTCGCGCTGAACGTCGAAATAATAAAGGTCAGCAGCGCCAGAACGATCGTAATGGAAATGTTACCGGTTACATTGGCGCCGCCCGGGAAAAACGGGACCTGGCCGATGAGGTTCAGGCCCAGGATGAAAAAGAATGCCGACAACAGGTAAGGCATGTATTTTTCGTATTTCGGACCGATGTTCGGTTTGGCTACTTCGTCGCGGATAAAGGTGTAAAACGGCTCGATGAAGTTTTGCAGTCCCTTTGGCGCGTGGCCGTGCGTTTTGGTCGCGCTGCGGGCTACCGAGCGGAACACCAGGAAAAGGATCAGCACCGTCAGCAACATGGTAAATACGTTGCGGGTGATGGAAAAATCGTAAAAACTTGTGATACCGCCGCCCATGATGCCGCCATCATAGGTTGTTTTGCCATCCAGCAGGTTGCAGGAACCATTGATGACTGCGAAGTACAGGGTTTTGTTTTTACCGTCGATGGTCGTGTCTTTGTGGGTGTAATCGTCCACTTTTACTTCACCTTTCGCATAAGCAGGATTCTGAATGCGCATGATGTTGCCGTGTACGAGAACATAGCCGTCTTGTGCGACTTCTCCACTGCCGTGGTGGTGTGCATGGAAAGTGCTGGTAGTGGAAAATTTCCAGCCGTGCTCCGGTGCATAGAGGATGCAGGGGAGTGGTACGTATGCATCGCCCCAGAGGTGGATGGTGTTGGCGTCCGCGATGTGGTGCACTGCATTTTCGCCTGCGTTGAATTCCGATTCTTCAGAAACAGAGTGGCCGCAAGGGCTGTGCGCGCCTTCCGGATGGCCCGCTTCTGCGTTTTCGCCCGTCGTTTCTGTGGTTTGCGGATGCCCGGCAGGATCAGCATGCTGTTCGGTCGGCGGGTGGTTGTGGTTTTCATGTCCGGCCTGCGCAAAAGCGAAGGTCGCTAAACCACTGATAATCAATACAATCCAATATTTACGAGCAAAGGTCATAGCCACTTTGGAAAATCTTTTTTCAAATCGGCTGCAAAGGTACAATGTGATTTTCGTTTAAAAAAACCAAGAAAATTATTTTCCCAAAAAAAATGGGGCAAATGGGGTAGGGGAGTCTGTCGTTCGGAATTTAATTTGGAATGAGGTGTAAATCTGGTAGGCAGTCAGGGGTCTGATCCGCCCTTATTTATCGCCTGAACAAAGAATATTGTGCAAGTATACTTTCTTTACCTAATCGTGCAGGTGGTATGCACCGGCGACAGTTTAGATATTTTCCACGCAGGCGGGGTAGGTTCTAAAAATGATGTCTGTTAATACGGCAACGATAACGACCACTATAAAAGGTAAACGTTGGATGGCCATGCAAAAATCCATGTTCTACTCCCGACTTCGCACTTCGTACTGACGACTTCGCACTTTTACCGCTTGCTTTGCTGCGCAATATTGACTTTGAATAGTTTGTAATTCGGAATATTCACGTTTTCCTGACCCAGGTAATACAAATAACCATCCCGGATTTTAAAATGATGAGACAGGTACAGCACCTCGTCGAGCGGGTATGATTTCAATGTATTCCCGGTGGACACGTCGATTTTTTGCAGTTCGTGCCGTCCGTCCGGTGCAAAGTGCGCGTACATCGCCTGGGTCACATCATCTTTAAGCAATTCTTTTTTCCAGCCTTTACCTTTTTGGTAAGCGATGGGAATGGCGTCTTCTTTCCGAAAAGCATCGTCGAACTGCCGGATTTCTCCATTGATATGGTCAAAAACGAGAATTCTATCCCCTATTTTGAACATCGGCGCATAATTGGAGTCGGATTCTATGGTTTTTAAAACGCCCAGCCACGCATTTTGATTGGCGGACAAGGCCAGTGGCAGGAGGGCTTGAATATTCAGCGGCACATCGTATTCGTCCGGAAACGCATCGAGTTGAAACCCCTTGTCAATGGATTCGGAATAGGGCGTTTTTTCAGGGCGAACCGTAAACGGCATGTTGTAGAGGAAATACCTGTAGGCCCGGTATGCTTCCCGGATCGAAGCGCGGTTCAGTATTTCGGTCAGGGGGTGTCGCCCGCCATACGTATCGAAGTACCAGTAATAGACGGCCTGGTTAAATACCGCCGACTTTCGGTAAACGTAATAACGGTCGTTTTTTAACACACAAGGTTCGATAATGGAGCGGAACTTCCCGGCAGGGTAACGTGGGAACGTATCTAGTTGCAGGCTGTTCAGGATCAACTCCTGCACAATATCGGATCCGACGGCATGCAGCCCGCCGGTACAACTGCGGTGCAGGCTGCGCGGGTTGCCGGCAAGGACCATTTCGGTGAGTACTTCGCCCGATTCTCCAACCAGGCGCAACACATGCTGCCGGTTCCGGCGGAGCAGGAGCAGCAGGTTTTCTCCCGCAAATTCATAGTCGAAAAGATCATTGGTAAAATCTTCTTCGAGCAGCACCTCTACTTTGGGCGATACGATATCTACTTGCGGCAGCGCCACAAACTGGGCGGTGAGTACTACATCCAGGCGCAGCCGCCGGTTTGAAAAGGTATCGGCTTGCAGTAGTATCCGCCGGGAAAAATGGCTCAATTGCTGCACAATCAGCACTCTGGGGCGTTGAGCGCTGACGATTTTGTATTGCCCCTGTTCGTTGGATACTACACCGGTGGTATCGTCGATGTAAACCGAAGCGCCCGGCACTACTTCGCCGGTTGTGCTGCGAATGACGCCGTACACCTCCCAGTTTTGTGCAGACAAAGGAGCGTACCCAATGCATAGGAACAGGAGGAATTTGTAGCGCATCACAGTTGGTTTTAGATGCCGTTAAAAGTAAAACGACCGCTGAATGCAGTGGCGGAAATTGTTTGAAAATGTGGTTTGGGTGGGTGAATGGGGAAGGGGAATGAGTGGGTGAATATTTGATATATTTCACTCAAATTTGCAAAGAATACAAAGTCCAGCAAATTATGATCATCGAAATCTATGGATTTATTTGAGTTTCTGGGGGATATGGTTGATTGAGAATGATTTGGGTACAATTATCCGAGAGGAGATGTTTCGGTGCTACGCACCTTCCAAATGAACCCCACTATTGAGGCTACCGACGTTTTGGCCGCTACGCGGCTGGTACAATGCCATTGTATCGTTGCTGCGTAGCAGCCAAACGTAGGTAGAAACCCAAAGTGTAGGGATGTCAGGTGCATAGCACCGAAACTCAAAGGAAAGAATAGTGATATTTTTATATACAAACTGACTTGCAACGATAGCATATTTTATTTAAGTTTGCTCAACTTTGATATCAAGAGCACTTCATTATGTCTAATACTTTCACTCAAATTCACTTGCAACTCGTCTTTGCAGTGAAATACCGCGAGGCCCTAATCCAAAAATCATGGCGGGATAGGTTGCATGCCTACATTACGGGCATTGTTCAAAATCACCGGCACAAAATGCTGCAAATCAATTCCCGGCCCGACCATATCCATATCCTGATTGGCTATAGGCCTTCCCAACCCTTACCAAAATTAGTGGAGGAGATTAAAACGTCTTCCAATCAGTTTATTAAGGAAAACAGGTTGTCGCCTTTTCAATTCGCATGGCAGGTTGGATATGCTGCGTTTTCATACAGCCGATCTCAAGTTCCTGCCGTAGCCACTTATATAGAACGACAAGATGAACACCATCGAAATAAAACGTTTCGCGAAGAATATATCGAAATGTTGCAAAAAGCAGAGGTGGAGTTTGAGGAGCAATATTTGTTTGAGTTTTGGGGGGATGTGGTTGATTGGGAATGATTTGGGTAAAATCATGTCATATCCGAGATGAGATGTTTCGGTGCTACGCACCTTCTAAACGAACCTAACTATTGAGGCTACCGACGTTTTGGCCGCTACGCGGCTGGTACAATGTCAAGCACCGAACACAAACCAGGCAGAGAACCTCGAGTTGATGCGATGCCACTATGCGGCGGGTACGATGCCAAACACCGAACACAAACCAGGTAGAGAACCTCGAGTTGATGCGATGCCACTATGCGGCGGGTACGATGCCAAGCACCGAACACAAACCAGGTAGAGAACCTCGTCTTGATGCGATGCCACTATGCGGCGGGTACGATGCCAAGCACCGAACACAAACCAGGTAGAGAACCTCGTCTTGATGCGATGCCACTATTCGACGAGTACAATGCCAAGGGCTATTATTGCTGCGTAGCAGCCAAAAGGTCGGTAGAAAATCAAAAGCGTTGAAGGGACAGGTGCGTAGCACCGTAACCAGGGTCATTGTGATTTATATATAAGAATTGATGTTTTAGGTTGCTTTCAGCAGCGGAACAGTATTTAATTGGAAATAAAAAAGTGCTGACACATACTCCAAAACACAAGAGCCGCTGCACGACGAAGTCGTGCAGCGGCTCTTGAAAGAAAAATACACAAAAACTTACAGCGCACCCACTTCTTCTCCCACCAACTCCATTACACCGGAGCCGATACAAGTTTGCATCCAGCCGTGCGTATCCGGTTCGAGGCCCATACGCATGCGGTTGATATGTCGTTTCAGGCGCGCGGCGACCGGGCGATGTGTATCGTCCACCGGTGGAAGTTCCATTTTCCGATCGCGCCAGGTGATGTCACTGACATTGCTGACCACGGCGGCTGTGCCTGCGCCGAAACATTCCTGGAGTGTGCCGCGCCAGTAAGCATCCGCAATTTCAGCAATGCTCAGCAGGCGGTCTTCCACGATATAGCCCCACTCTTTGAGCAGGGTCATCAGGCTGTCGCGGGTGATGCCGCGCAGGATCGTGCCTGTGGTAGCCGGGGTGACTATTTTCCCGTCGATGACGAAAAAGAGGTTCATCACGCCCACTTCCTGTACGTATTTTTTCTCCACGGCGTCCATCCACATGACCTGGTCGTAGCCGGCTTGTTTGGCACGCATGGCCGGAAGCAGTGATGCGCCGTAGTTGCCGGCACATTTGGCTTCTCCTGCACCGCCCTGGGCAGCGCGGGTGTACACTTCCTCTACCCAAAGTTTTACGGGTTTGGCATAATAGGGGCCTACAGGGCCGGTAAAAATGAGGAATCTGTATTTTTCAGAGGCATGCACGCCGAAATAATCATCGGTGGCAAACATCAGCGGGCGGATATACAACGCGTGGTCGTCTTTTTCAGGAATCCAGTCGCTGTCCAGTTCCACCAGCATTTTGACGGCTTGCAGGAAAAGCGCTTCGGGGATCTGCGGCATACACATGCGTTCGGCAGAAGCGTTCATCCGGCGGGCGTTCATTTCGGGGCGGAACAACATGGGCTCGCCATTGAGTTTGCTGGCTTTCATCCCTTCAAAAATGCTCTGGCCGTAATGCAGCGCCAGGTTGGCGGGAGAGATTTCCATATTTTGGAAAGCTTCGATCCGCGCATCTACCCAATTTTGACCGTCATAATCTACCACAAACATGTGATCGGAAATTACCTTTCCAAAAGGAATATTGGTAAAATCTACTTGGGACAGCCTGGACTTGGTTGTTGGAGTAACAGTAACAGGAAATTTTACGTCCATATAGAGGGAATTTGACAGTGGTGAAAAGCACGCTACTGGGCATTTTTTCGCTTGGGTGAAAAACCGGTACGCTGGAACGCTGTTCCGGCATAGTGATTAGCCAAGAATTGCCGGAACAGCGTTCCGGCGTACAAAAAATGCCCAGTAGCGTGCGTGAAAACCTGAGTTTAATGCTGCAAAGTTAAGTATCTTTGTGAGAAAAAAAAATTTAATTCCAAATTTAAATAAACTAATGGCGTAAACACAAAATTTTTGTTCATAAAATTCGATTTTGTTTACTAAAAATATTTTTTTTCGACAAAAACCGGTTTTCAATACCTCATTGGCTTTTCAGCACAAAATTTAAAAAATGTTTACTCCGAAAGAATTGATTTTTGTTGCGCCGCAGCGTTTGCCGAATGAAATTGCGAAAGGCGGTTTTGCGAAGGGCATCTGGGTGCTGGCTGCTGCGGAACCAGCACAAAGCGACAACCTGGATTTCCTGAAAAAGGTGCTGGCTGCTGCGCAACTGGATCTGGAGCGCGATACTTTGTTTGCCGAAATAGCCCCGGACGAGCCCGTCGACATGGCTGCCTGCCTGCGTCTGAAACCCGCAGACAAGGTTTTGGTTTTCGGCATCCCTCCCGAACAACTCGGCCTGCACATCCAGGCCGAGGCTTTCCAGCCTATCGCTTTTTACGGCGTTACGTGGTTGTTTGCCGATGCACTGTCGGTGCTGGCGCCCGATAAAACGAAAAAGGGGTTGTTGTGGACGGCGTTGAAAGGAATGTTTTTGTGAATAGTTATTAGTTATTTGTTATTAGTTATCAGGGTTGATAATCAAGCATTTGCAAATAAATTGATCTAAATTATTTTGCCTGATGTACTAAAATAAATGTAGTATTGTAATGGCGGGATTTCATATCTACTTCCCTACTTTTGCCTTCTTTTTTGCGCCTGACTCCAGTTTTGAAGAAATCATTTCAGCAAGTGTGCAACATTTGTTTTGCTCAAATTATTTACAAGTGCTTGAGTATCAACCCTTATAACCAATAACTAATAACGGATAACTATTTTTCGATTCAATGGACAAAAAAGCATACGTTTTTCCCGGCCAGGGTTCCCAGTCGGAAGGCATGGGCAAAGAATTGTACGAAACCAATGCGCACGCAAAAGACCTGTTCGAGCAGGCCAATGAAATACTCGGCTGGCGCATCACCGATATCATGTTCGGCGGCACAAAAGAAGACCTCACGCAGACGAAAGTAACACAACCTGCCGTGTTTCTGGACAGTATCGTCCGCGCCAAAATAGCCGGTTCGGCATTCCAGCCTTCCGCTGCAGCCGGCCACTCGCTGGGCGAATTCACGGCCTTGTGCGCCACCGGAGCCCTCTCTTTTGAAGATGCGCTGCGCCTCGTGAGCCAGCGCGCTTTTGCGATGCAAAAAGCCTGCGAACTGACCGAAGGCACTATGGCTGCCGTGCTGGGCATGGAAGACGCCCTGGTGGAGGAAATTTGTAAGGGTATTGAAAGTGAAATCGTTGTGGCGGCAAACTACAACTCGCCCGGACAGTTGGTCATTTCCGGATCCAGAAAAGGTATCGACCTGGCCGTAACAAAACTCACCGAAGCCGGCGCCAAACGGGTTCTGGTTCTGCCCGTCGGCGGCGCTTTCCACTCGCCGCTGATGCAGCCTGCACAGGATGAACTCGAACAGGCCATCAACGCCACGGCTTTCAACAGCCCGATTTGCCCGGTTTATCAAAACGTGCACGCCGGGCCCGTGACCTCGCCCGATGAGATCCGGAAAAACCTGGTATCGCAACTGACCGCACCGGTCCGCTGGACACAAACCATTGAAAATATGATCGCCGACGGTATCAC
>JADLCC010000350.1 GCA_020847425.1 Saprospiraceae bacterium | reverse complement strand
TGTGGGAGGAATTCGTCCGGACTTTGAACCTTTTTTTGGGCGGAAAGCGACTGAAAGGACAGGAAAAGACACAAGAGGAAGAAGAGGCGGAAATACGTCATCCGAAATGGTATGTGTTTATGTTGGTATGTTTGGTATGCAGGAACGCTGTTCCGGCAATGTTTGGACATTTTTTATACCGGAACAGCGTTCCGGTGTACCGGTTTTTCACCCAGGTAAAAAACGTCCAGTAATGCAGGAGCGGACAAACATCCGGTGTTTTTACGAAAAAATCCTATATGTATTGTACTTTCCGATGTAAGTGATAATTTTTATCGTGTGTTTTCGGAAACGCAAGGCATGTGCTCTACTTTTGTGGCAATATTGCCATCTATCTTATTGTACCAAAAGACCCAATACCGTCGAATATTGAGTACCTGTACCAAGCAGATGTGTCATGCAGAGGCGTAGCCGAAGCATCTGAGGCCGGAGGCCTCCTAATTTAATATCGGGCTACGCCCTCAGATGCTTCGGCTACGCCTCTGCATGACACATCTGCTTGGTATACTTACTCTCGCGAAAGCGCTACCACCGTTTCGAGGTGTCACCTGTTCACTGACCTTTTATAATTAAGTGTCGAAAAAAACTTTTTTTGCCTCCGATTTCCACCTTGGCGTCAATGCCCGCCTGACGAGCGCCGAACGCGAGCGGCAGCTCGTGCGCTGGTTGCGCATGGTTGCGCCGGAGGCCGATTCCATTTACCTGGTCGGCGACCTGTTCGAGTTCTGGTTCGAGTACAAATCGGTGGTTCCCAAAGGCTACATCCGGCTTTTCGGCGCACTGGCAGAACTGCGCGATGCCGGAATACCCGTGTATGTTTTTACCGGCAACCACGATTTGTGGATGTTCGGCTACTTCGAGCAGGAATTCGATATTCCGGTGTACCATCAGCCTATTCAGCGCGAAATACAGGGAAAAACGTTTTTTATCGGCCACGGCGACGGACTCGGACCCAACGACATCGGTTACAAGCGCATGAAAAAAGTATTCGTGCATCCTTTTAGTCAGTGGTTGTTCGGCTGGTTTCACCCGGATCTGGGCACTCGACTGGCTAATTTTTCTTCCCAAAAAAGCCGCGCCGCCACCCCGCCCGAAGAACGCAACTGGCTCGGAGAAGCGCGCGAATGGCTGTTACAATATTGCAACCGGAAAATAGACCAGGGTATTGAACCCGATTATTTCGTTTTCGGGCACCGGCATTTGCCGATCGACTGGCAACTTAAAAACGGCAAAAGCAGGTATGTGAATTTGGGCGAATGGATGTACCATTGCTCGTATGCGGTTTTTGATGGAGAAAATCTGGAAGTGCGTTTTTTTGAAACGGACGGGAAGGTGGAGAGCAACTGGGTTTAGAAGTGAGAGGTGAGAAGTGAGAAGTGAGAAGTGAGAAGTGAGAAGTGAGAGGCGTAGAGGACACCGCTTCGCGTTTGGTGGTTGTTGGCGTCCCCGCCATAAGCACTTGGGTTATAGCCCCAGCGGGGCGTTAATATTTGTAGTGCTAATGCAAACCCAAAAAAACGAGCCCCAGCGGGGCGGTGATGATAACAAAAATATTATCGCCCCGCTGGGGCTGGCATTGAGATTCCAATGCCGGATCTACAAATATTATCGCCCCGCTGGGGCTAATATATTGATAATCAATAATTTCAATCAATTTCATGATCGATTGAAGTTCCTTAGCCTGACGGGCATGTACCCCCGCCAACAACGGCCCAAAACCCAACTAACAACCAAACCCAAGCGCAACGCCCCTCTCACTTCTCACTTCTCACTTCTCACTTCTAAAGCAAAGCGCCCAGCTCCTCCCCCACCAGCCTATGCCCGTCGTCCAGCCAGGTAATTTCCACATTGGGAATATCCTCGTACATTTTTTTCAGGCTGGAATGACTCAGCATCGGGTCGTTTTTACCGATAAAAACCTTTGCCGGAACCATTGAAGCGATCAAAACCCTTTTGATATGCCGCCTGCGCAGGTAAAAAGAATCCATCGCCAGCCAGCAGCCGAAGGTGCGTTGAAAACGTTCGGGGCGGTTCAGGTTATTGGTCAGGAAATGGTGTACCAGCAGCGGCACTACCTTCGCTTTTTTCCCGGCGTCTACCATGCCGATAAACCAGCCGGGGTGTTGCAGGATGCGAAACAGCAGGCGACGCATCCACATCGGCGTATGGGTGGCCATACTCATGCCCTTCGTATTGATGCCGTCCGGTGAAATGAGGTACAGGTGGTTGATCTGACTTGCCAGCTCGGGCAGCATAGCCTGCGCCAGCCGCGCGCCGAAACTGAAAGCCATCAGGCAGAACCTCGTTTTTGCCTGATCTGCCAGTATCTGCCGGATAATGCCCAGCAGGTCATCTTTTGAAAACGTGTTTTTATCCCAGGTCGTTTGTCCGTGGAACGGCAGGTCGATAGCGACCACTGTGTATTTATCAGCCAGCGCAGGCTCCAGCACGGTAAACATACGCGCCCGATCGCTGAACCCGTGCAGGGCGATCAGCAGTTCGGGGCCGGAGCCAAAGCGAAAAGCGTGGATACGGCCATGGGGGACAGTGAGATAGGTCGATTCCATAAAAAAGAAGTGAGAGCGTGAGCGGTGAGAGGGTGAGAGTTCGTAGAGTACGCCGCTCCGCTTACAGATCGTTAAGAGCATAGTGGAGGGCTCTACGAACTCTCACCCTCTCACCGCTCACCCTCTCACTTCTAATTAGTCGTCTACCCTGAACTTAAACCCCACCCCGTGGATATTCTCGATTTTGATTCGGTCGTCGAGGTTCAGGTATTTGCGGAGCCGGGAAATAAACACATCGAGGCTGCGGCCCAGGAAATAATCGTCTTTACCCCAGATGGTTTCCAGGATGAAGGACCTTTTCACCACCTGGTTGCGGTGTTCGTTCAGGAGTTTGAGCAGGTCGGCTTCTTTCTGGGTGAGTGTTTCGGAGTAGCCTTCCGTGGTCAGGCTCAGGTTTTTGTAATCGAAAGAGTAATACCCAACGGAGACAGGGGCGTTGCCTTTCAAAATCCCGGTGTATTTGGAGCGGCGCAGGAAAATATCGATTTTGAGCAGCAGTTCTTCGATACTGAAGGGCTTGGTGATATAGTCGTCGGCGCCGATAGTGAGTCCGTGGATTTTATCCTGTTTCATGCTTTTAGCAGTCAGGAAGATAATCGGCACGATTTCATCGCGTTTGCGGATTTCCTGGGCCAGGGTAAAACCGTCCACCTCAGGCAACATCACATCGAGGATGCACAAGTCAAACTTTTGTCCGGACCGGATGGTTTCGAGGGCTTTTTGGCCGTCTTCACAATGGGTTACTTCGTAGCCATTGAGTTCCAGGTTATCGCGGGTTACGAAACTGAGGCTCTCATCGTCCTCTACATATAATAGGTGTGCTTTCGTTTCGGCCATGCTAATGATTGGTAGATTGTCAGGGCAAACATAAGTAACTTTTTACAACTTCCGCATCACCATGATTCCGTCCCTGATCGGGAGCAAAATATTCTCTACCCGGGGGTCCTGTTGTACAAAATCATTAAAACCCCTCAAAACACGCGCGGTTTCGTCTTTTTCATCGCCGCCGGCCACTTTCCCGTCCCACAGCACATTATCGGCCAGCAGGAATCCGCCCGATCTGGTTTTGGCCAAGGCCAGCTCGTAATGTCGTGCATAGTCCAGTTTTCCGGCGTCCAGGAACACAAGATCGAAAGTTTCTTCCAGGCCTGGGATCACCTGAGCGGCGTCGCCGAGGTGGAGGCGGACTTTGTGGTCCACACCAGCATCCTGCAAATGCGTGCGGATCAGCCAGCCCAGTTCGTCGTTCACTTCAATGGTATGCAGTATTCCATCCTCCGGCATGCCCTGCGCTATACATATAGTGGTGTAGCCGGTAAAAGTCCCGATTTCCAGCGCGCGCACCGGTCGGATCATCTGACTGATAAAATGGAGCAACATGCCCTGATACGGACCGCTCAGCATCTGCGGGCTCAGCGTACGGAGGTGCGTGGCGCGTTCAACGGCCAGTAAAGAAGCGCTTACCGGCGTGGTATGCGCATAGCAGTAATCCAATGTTTTATCTACAGCACTCATGAGCTCCGGTAAAATCTACGTTTTAGCGATAAAATACCCTGTTTTCAGCCGATTCTGATAGGGGCAGCAAATATGCTGCTAAATTTTACGGTTTTTTTTAAAAATTGTTTTTCTGTTTCAACTCAGTGGATTACCTTTGCACTCGCTTTTGGAAAGGGGAGGTTATGAAGCAAGAAAAGTTGATTGAAAAGGAATAAATTATAGCCATTTAGTGCTTTACTATAAGCCACTGTAGCTCAGTTGGTAGAGCAGCTGATTTGTAATCAGCTGGTCGGGGGTTCGAGTCCCTCCAGTGGCTCAGTAAAAGAGGTGAGAAGTGAGAAGTGAGAGGTGAGAGAAACGTAAATTACACCGTATTATGCAGACAAATATTGTTACGGATTATCGGTGTAATCTACGTTTCTCTCACTTCTCACCTCTCACGCTCTCACTTCTAAAGAAAAATGGGGGTGCCCCGGAGTTGGAGAGCCGGGCCAGACTGTAAATCTGGTGCTTCACTGCTGAGTAGGTTCGAGTCCCACCACCCCCACCCATTTTTAGAGATTGAGAGCGTGAGAAGTGAGAAGGCAAGAGACCGTAGATTACACCGCTTCGTTTTAGCGGATACTAAAAGAGCGTCGGTGTACGCTACGAACTCTCACCTTCTCACCTCTCACCTCTCACCTCTAATTCGCGGTGGTAGCTCAGTTGGTAGAGCGTCAGCCTTCCAAGCTGAATGTCGCGAGTTCGAATCTCGTCCGCCGCTCCAGAAATTGGGTGTGAGGTGAGTTGCAAGAGCGGGTTTGTTGGTGATTATTCTTTTTCCAGCCTTCTCCTCTATTAAGGAATAAAAAGGGTGTGTGAGTGTATGTGTTGTGTTTTTCTTTCACAGTCACATTCACCCACACACCCGCTCCAAATTGCTGTTGTAGCTCAGGGGTAGAGCACTTCCTTGGTAAGGAAGAGGTCGTGAGTTCAAATCTCATCAACAGCTCGACAGCACGATAAGGACATAAATCTGCACAAAGTTTGTATTATACGAGCCACGCATGTTTTCTGCCGCTTGTCAAATAAAACAATAAACATTTTTTTTCACAAAGTCTGAATATTTTAAAGTTTCAAACCAATGGCAAAAGAGACATTCGCTCGTACCAAACCGCACGTGAATATCGGTACCATCGGCCACGTTGACCACGGCAAGACGACGCTGACGGCTGCCATTACCAGCGTGCTTGCTGACAAAGGTCTTGCAAAAAAGACCTCCTATGATTCGATTGATGCTGCTCCTGAAGAAAAAGAGCGCGGTATCACTATCAACACTGCACACGTAGAATACGAAACATTAAAGCGTCACTATGCACACGTTGACTGCCCAGGTCACGCTGACTATGTTAAGAATATGATCACGGGTGCAGCCCAAATGGACGGCGCTATCGTGGTTTGTGCTGCAACTGACGGCCCTATGCCTCAGACCCGCGAGCACATCCTGCTTGCTCGTCAGGTAGGTGTTCCTCAAATCGTCGTGTTCATGAACAAAGTGGACCTCGTAGACGACCCTGAAATGCTTGAACTGGTAGACATGGAATTGCGCGAGCTGCTGAATGCTTACAAATTCGACGGCGACAACGCTTCCATCATCCAGGGTTCTGCATTGAAAGCGCTGGAAGGAGATCCGGTATATGTTCAAAAGATCATGGATCTGATGGACGCTTGCGACAACGATATTCCTGATCCGGTTCGTGAAGTTGATAAGCCCTTCCTGATGCCTGTGGAAGACGTATTCACGATCACTGGTCGTGGTACTGTTGCTACCGGTCGTATCGAACGTGGCGTTATCAACGTTGGTGACCCGGTTGAAATCATGGGTATGATGAAAGACGACGAGAAGCCGATGACTTCTACGATCACAGGTGTGGAAATGTTCCGCAAACTGCTCGATCGCGGTGAAGCAGGTGACAACGCCGGTCTGTTGCTCCGCGGTATCGACAAAGAGCAAATCAAACGCGGTATGGTTATTTGCAAACCAGGCAGCGTGAAGCCGCACAAACATTTCAAATGCTCTGTGTACGTTCTGTCCAAAGAAGAAGGTGGCCGTCACACGCCATTCTTTAATGGCTACCGCCCACAGTTCTATTTCCGTACCACGGACGTAACAGGTGACGTTAAATTGCCTGCAAACGTAGAAATGGTAATGCCAGGCGACAATATCGAACTCGAAGTGAATCTGTTGAACACCATCGCAATGGAAGTTGGTCTGCGTTTCGCGATTCGCGAAGGTGGCCGTACGGTCGGCGCCGGTCAGGTGACAGAGATCATTAAATAATTTTCAATGATGAATGATAAATGATGAATGATGAATCTTAAAAAATTCATCGTTCATCATTCATCATTTATCGTTTGAAACAGGGGCATAGCTCAACTGGTAGAGTGACGGTCTCCAAAACCGTAGGCTGCGGGTTCGATCCCTGCTGCCCCTGCAATCAAAAATGAATTCTATTGATGGCGTTCGTTGCCCGGCTTTTGCTGCAACGGACTTTTTTGCCAAATGATAGGAAGTATTTTAACCAGTAAGAATTCCACAAATAATGGAAAAATTGACACTCTATCTGCGCGAAAGTTACCACGAACTGACCCAAAACGTTTCCTGGCCAACAGCGGCACAATTACAGGAAAGCACCATGGTCGTATTGGTAACGTCAGGCTTACTGGCACTTGTCATCTTCCTGATGGATGTTGCTTGCGGCGTTTTTTTCAAAAACGTTTACGGCATATTCGGCTAGTTTTCTTACATCCCTTCTACCCAGCACATGGATCAGCAAAAAGACGCGGCAGTTTCCACAACTTCCGATGATAAAAGATGGTATTCTCTCCGCGTAATCAGCGGGAAGGAGAAGAAGATTCAGGAGCGGATCATGCTTGAAATAAAGCGTTCCGGCTGGGAAGATATTGTTTTTTCGATCATTGTTCCGACCGAAAAAGTATACAAAATAAGGAATGGTAAAAAAGTGATGCAGGAACGCAACCTGCTCCCGGGTTATATCCTCATTGAAGCCATCGGCGCCAAATTGAACGGCGAAGTGGCTAAATCGATCGCTGATATCCCCAATGTTATTCATTTCCTGGGAAAAGAAACCCCTACTCCTATGCCGCAGGCCGATGCAAACCGGATGCTGGGCAAGGTGGATGAAAGCAGCGAAGCCGGTGAAACAATGGCAGAACCTTTCCTCAAAGGCGAAACCGTAAAAATCATCGACGGCGCATTTGCCGATTTCATTGGCGATGTACAGGAAGTGAATGATGAAAAGAAAAAAGTAAAGGTCATCGTCAAAATTTTCGGTCGCGGTACCGAAGTTGAGCTGAACTTTATGCAAGTGGAAAAAATTAGTTAAGCATATCTGCTGATGCCTGCTTCTCCCAGGCTCGCTTCCACAAGTCAGATAAGCAAAACAGTTTCATATCTTATTCAAGATCAGGGTTTTAAATTCTGAAAATTTGAAAAAATGGCAAAAGAAGTAGACGTATATATTAAACTCCAGGTGAAAGGTGGCCAAGCCAACCCTGCCCCGCCAATCGGTCCGGCACTCGGTTCCAAAGGTGTGAATATCATGGAGTTCTGCAAGCGCTTCAACGCGCAGACCCAGGAGCAAATCGGGAAAATCCTTCCGGTGATCATTCAGGTGTATAAAGACAAAACATTTGACTTTATCATCAAAACGCCACCGGCAGCCATCCAGCTGTTTGAAGCAGCCAAACTGGCTGTAGGCAAAGGCTCACCAGAACCCAACCGCAAAAAAGTAGGTAGTGTAACCTGGGATCAGGTGCGCACCATCGCGGAGGCTAAAATGCCGGACTTGAACTGCTTTACAGTGGATTCCGCTGTGAAAATGATCGCAGGTACCGCACGCAGCATGGGACTGACGATTACTGGAGAACCGCCTTACGAGCAGAAAAGCTAATACGTTGAGCATGTTGAGCGTTGAGATTGTTGAGGGTTACAACCCTCGGTTACTCGACACTTCCTCAACAATCTCAACTTTCAACCCCTCAACAATCAACAAGGGAGTCCCACCTATTCGGGACGCTACACCTTAAATTAATTATCAATGGCAAAATTGACAAAAAAACGCAAAGCCGTTGAAGGAAAGGTTGACGCCGACAAACTGTATTCGCTGACAGAAGCGATGTCGCTTGTTAAAGAAGTCAACACAACCAAATTCAACGCATCGGTCGATGTGCATGTCCGCCTCGGAGTGGACCCGCGCAAAGCCGATCAGGCCCTGCGCGGAACGGTTTCACTGCCCCATGGCACTGGTAAAACCAAACGCGTGCTCGTTTTCTGCCTTCCTGAAAAGGAGGCTGAAGCCAAAGCAGCAGGCGCCGACTACGCCGGTCTGGACGAATACATCCAGAAAGTAACAGAAGGTTGGATGGATATTGATGTGATCATCGCTACGCCCAACGTAATGGCTCAACTCGGTAAGGTTGCCCGTATCCTCGGCCCACGCGGCCTGATGCCCAACCCGAAAACCGGTACCGTAACCAATGATGTTGCTTCGGCAGTAGCAGAGGTAAAAAAAGGTAAGATCGCTTTCCGTGTCGACAAATTCGGGATCGTTCATGCCTCCGTCGGCCGTGTTTCGTTCGAACCGCAACAGTTGATCGAAAACGCACACGAACTCGTGTCTACGCTGCAAAAAATGAAACCGTCGAGTGCCAAAGGCATTTACATGCGGACCATTTCCATTGCCAGCACCATGAGCCCGGGTATTTCCGTCGATCCTAAATCCATTAAGGTGTAAGAGTTGAGTGGTTGATGGTTGAGCGGTTGAGCAGAACTCAACAACTCAACAATCTCAACAATCTCAACAACAATCACTCAACAACTCAACATTTCAACAACACTTAGAAATGACAAGAGAAGATAAAACAGCAGCGATTGCGGAATTAAGAGAGGAACTGACGGGCACCCCGTTTTTCTACCTCGCCGATTCCTCGACGCTTTCTGTTGAAAAAATCAACAAACTCCGCCGTATGTGCTTTACGCAGGGTATTTCCATGAAAGTGGCAAAAAACACCCTGATCCAGAAAGCACTGGAAGATGCACCGGAATCGAAAGGTTACAGCGCATTGTACGAGGCACTCAAAGGGCCTACCACCATTCTGATTTCATCAAATCCGAAAGCGCCTGCAAAACTGTTGGAAGATTTCCGCAAAACGGAAGCCCGCCCACTGTTGAAAGCGGCTTACATCGACTCGTCGGTGTACCTCGGTGATGAACAACTTGCTTCGCTCGTCAAACTGAAGAGCAAGGATGAGATGATTGGTGAAATCATCGGCCTGCTGCAATCCCCTGCGAAACGTCTCGCCAGCCAGATCACTGCTACCGGAACCAAAATTGCCGGTATCGTGAAAACGCTGGAAGAACGCCCCGCATAATAATGATGAATTATGAATGATAAATGATGAATTTTTCGACATCACGAATATTCATAACTCATCATTCATCGTTACAAAAATGGCTTCCAAGTTCGCACTATACCCCTGAGAAACCAAACCATAAAACCTACATTTCACACAACTTTTCGCAAACAACTTTTTAAAATTCTACTACGATGGCAGATTTGAAAGCACTGGCTGAATCGCTCGTGAACCTCACGATTAAAGAAGCCAATGAACTGGCCAATATCCTGAAAGATGACTACGGTATCGAACCTGCAGCTGCTGCTGTAGCAGTAGCCGGTCCAGCAGCAAGTGGCGGCGGCGACGCGGCTCCAGCTGAAAAAACCGAATTCGATGTAGTCCTGAAAGACGCAGGCGCTAACAAACTCAATGTGGTGAAGGAAGTGAAAAACATCCTTGGCCTGGGTCTGAAAGAAGCGAAAGACCTCGTCGACGCAGCACCAAGCCCGCTGAAATCGGGCGTTAACAAAGCAGAGGCAGAGTCGATCAAATCAGCGCTCGAAGGCGCTGGTGCAGTTGTAGAGGTGAAGTAAGCATCCGTTGTTCCGGTTTTGATCCCCGTTCCCGGGTTTCAATTTTTACTGACAACTGACTTACTACTTCCACAAATGCCAGGTACTCAACCTACATACTACAGATCATAACGATTGGCTTAATGCAGCCCCCACCATAGGGCCGCGTTAAGCCTATCGTTGTCTGTGTACCTTAGGTAATGAACTTTGTTACTCATTTATCCGTTTAATCGGCTTGTATCTACTATTCGCGAGCCTGCTACGCAACGGCATAGCAACATTGCCAACCAGCATTCAAGCATATTCTGCAAAAATGACCAATAACGGCATCACAAACGGGGCTTTCCCAAAAACAGGCGTTCAAGAACGCGTCAATTTTGGTAAAATACGCCTCGCCGGTCACTACCCTGACCTCCTTGAAATTCAGCTCAAATCGTTCCAGGAATATTTCCAGTTGGAAACTACCCCTGACAACCGTATCAACGAAGGGCTGTATCGCGTTTTCCAGGAAAATTTCCCCATCACCGATGCGCGGAATATTTTTAACCTGGAATTCCTCGATTACTTCATCGACCCCCCTCGCTACACCATCGACGAGTGTATGCAGCGGGGTCTTACCTATTCCGTGCCGCTGAAAGCGAAATTGAAACTTTCTTGCAACGACCCGGAACACATCGACTTCCAAACCATCGTACAGGACGTATTCCTCGGAAATATCCCGTACATGACCCCGAAAGGTACTTTCGTGATCAATGGCGCCGAACGCGTCATCGTATCGCAACTGCACCGTTCGCCGGGCGTTTTCTTCGGCCAGAGTTATCACCCCAACGGCACGAAGATCTACAGCGCCCGCGTCATTCCTTTTAAAGGAGCCTGGATGGAATTCGCGACGGACATCAACCTTGTGATGTACGCCTATATCGACCGTAAAAAGAAGTTTCCTGTCACCACGCTGCTCCGCGCCATCGGTTTTGATACGGACAAAGCGATCCTCGACCTGTTCAACCTGGCCGACGAAATCGCCTGCACCCGCGAGAACCTCGAAGGCTCCGTCGGTCGCAAACTGGCTGCACGGGTACTGAAATCCTGGACGGAAGACTTCGTGGATGAAGATACCGGTGAGGTGGTTACCATCGAACGGAACGAGATCATCCTCGAACGCGATACGATCCTCGACGAGGAAAATATCGAATACATCCTCGATGCAGGCACCACCACCATCATCCTGCAACGGATGGACGTGGATGAGGACTTCTCCATCATCTACAACACATTGCAAAAAGACCCGACCTCCTCGGAAGTAGAGGCCGTGACTTATATATACCGTCAACTGCGCGGATCCGATCCGCCGGATGATGAGACCGCACGTGGTATCATCGACAAACTGTTCTTCTCCGACAAGCGTTATAACCTTGGCGAAGTTGGCCGTTTTAAGATTAACCGCAAACTCGGTCACGACATTCAGGAAAGTATGCTCGTGTTGACCAAGGAAGATATCATCGCTATCGTGCGTTATATCGTCTCCCTGATCAACAACAAAGCGGAAATCGACGACATCGACCACTTGTCCAACCGCCGTGTGCGCACGGTGGGCGAACAATTGTACGCCCAGTTCGGCGTAGGTCTGGCCCGTATGGCTCGTACCATTCGCGAACGGATGAACGTCCGCGACAACGAGGTATTTACACCGGTCGACCTGATCAATGCCCGTACGCTTTCTTCTGTGATCAACTCGTTCTTCGGAACCAGCCAGTTGTCGCAGTTCCTCGACCAGACCAACCCGCTGTCGGAAATCACCCACAAACGCCGTATTTCGGCGCTTGGACCAGGTGGTTTGAGCCGCGAGCGCGCCGGTTTTGAGGTGCGTGACGTACACTACTCCCACTACGGCCGTCTGTGTACGATCGAAACGCCGGAAGGACCGAACATCGGTCTGATCTCGACGCTTTGCACCCACGCGAAAATCAACAAAATGGGCTTCCTCGAAACCCCTTACCGCCGCGTAAAAGGTGGTAAAGTGGTGATGGAAGGCGATGTCGAATACCTGTCTGCTGAAGCGGAAGACTTTATGAAGATCGCACAGGCCAACTCACTCGTGGGTGAAGGCGGCGCTTTCCTCAACGACCGCGTAAAAGCGCGGGAGCACGGCGACTTCCCGATCCTGACGCCCGACGAACTGGAATACATCGACGTAGCCCCCAACCAGATTGTGGGTGTATCGGCTTCCCTGATTCCATTCCTTGAAAATGACGATGCGAACCGCGCCCTGATGGGATCGAACATGCAACGTCAGGCCGTTCCGCTTATTCGCCCCCACTCCCCTATCGTAGGTACGGGTCTGGAAGCCAAAGTTGCCCGTGACAGCCGTATGCTGATCAACGCGGAAGGCAGCGGCGTGGTGGAATACGTGGATGCCAACGAAATCATCATCAACTACGACCGCACCGAAGAAGACCAGATGGTTTCCTTTGAAGATGCCCGCAAAACGTACCATCTGACGAAGTTCATGCGTACCAACCAGGGTACCTGCATCAACCTCAAACCGATCGTTCGCCGCGGCCAGCGCGTAGAAGAAGGCGATATTCTTTGCGAAGGCTATGCTACCGAAAACGGCGAACTCGCCCTCGGTCAGAACCTGAAAGTGGCCTTTATGCCATGGAAAGGTTACAACTTCGAGGATGCGATCGTTTTGTCCGAACGCGTAGTGCAGGAAGACGTATTTACATCCATTCACATCGAACACTTCGAACTCGACGTGCGCGACACCAAACTGGGTGAAGAAGAACTCACACAGGATATTCCGAACGTGAGTGAAGAAGCCACCAAAGACCTCGACGAAAACGGTATCATCCGTATCGGCGCATGGGCGAAGGAAGGCGATATCCTGATCGGTAAAATCACCCCTAAAGGTGAAACTGACCCGACTCCGGAAGAGAAACTGCTCCGCGCGATCTTCGGCGACAAAGCCGGCGACGTGAAAGACGCTTCTCTGAAAGTACCGCCGAGTATCAACGGTGTGGTGATCGACAAACAACTCTTTGCCCGCGCTAAAAAGGATAAAGTCCAGAAAGAGTCGGAAAAAGCGTTGCTCGACAAACTCGACGACGAACACGCAGTAGCATTGAACAAACTGAAAACCATCCTGGTCGACAAGTTGCAACTGCTCGTAAAAGACAAGATTACCAATGGCATCCGCAGCATTTACGGCGACGAAATGGTACCGAAAGGCACCAAACTCAGCGCTCAGGTGCTCCGCGACCAGATCGACTACAGCCAGGTGGATTATCAGAACTGGATTGGTGAAAAATCCAATAACGCTTTGATTTCCAGACTGCTGCACAACTATAGCATCAAAGTCAACGAAGAAGTAGGCCGCTACAAACGGGAAAAATTCAACATCAGCATCGGTGACGAATTGCCCGCAGGCGTACTGAAACTGGCTAAAGTGTATGTGGCTAAAAAACGCAAACTGAAAGTAGGTGACAAACTCGCCGGCCGCCACGGTAACAAAGGTATCGTAAGCCGTATCGTCCGTATGGAAGATATGCCGTTCCTGGAAGACGGTACGCCGGTCGACGTAGTACTTAACCCGCTGGGTGTACCTTCCCGTATGAACCTCGGACAAATTTTCGAGACCGTACTGGGCTGGGCCGGCGAACGCCTGGGCTGCAAATTTGCCACACCGATCTTCGACGGCGCAAAAACCGACGAGGTAGAAGCCTGGATCGAAAAAGCCGGTCTGCCGGAACTCGGACAGACTTACCTCTCCGATGGCGAAACGGGCGACCGTTTCCACCAGAAAGCGACGGTGGGTATCATCTACATGCTCAAACTGAGCCACATGGTAGACGATAAAATGCACGCACGTTCGATCGGACCATACTCGCTCATCACGCAACAGCCGCTGGGTGGTAAAGCCCAGTTCGGTGGTCAGCGTTTCGGTGAGATGGAGGTGTGGGCACTCGAAGCCTACGGCGCATCGAATATCCTGCAAGAGTTGCTGACTTACAAATCGGACGACATTCAAGGTCGTGCGAAGGCTTACGAAGCCATTGTAAAAGGCGACAACCTGCCGGATGCAAACATACCGGAATCGTTCAACGTACTCGTGCACGAGTTGCGCGGCCTGGCGTTGGATGTCAAGTTCGAATCATAATCGTGAATCGTGAGTCGTGAATCGTGAGTTTAACCACTCCCGTTTAACGACTCACGATTCACGTCTCACGACTCACGATGGATTACATCTGCACCTGGATCTACCTGGATAGCCCCGAAGAAAGTTCGGAGTATCCGCAAGTGGGAAAAAGTTCACACTTGTCCGATTTCCAGAAGGTTTACTGGCGTTGTGTGGCTGTTTTTTTCGCTTTGAGCAAAAAAAACAATCCGAATGCAAAGCATGTCCTGTATTCCAATCAAAAAGCAGATGCGTTCCCAGTCGTTGACGGATTAAACCTGCAAACGTTTTTACAGGAAAAAAATGTAGAAATCGTCACCATACCGCTGACCTGGCAAACGCCGGAAGGCTATTTTGGAAAATGGCGCAACCAGTTTTACATTTTTGACATATTACAGTTCATTGAAAGTCAAGCAATTAGTGACCAATCAGCATTCCTGATCCTGGACTCTGACTGTGTGATACACGCATCTTTGGAACAACTGTTTACTGAAATCAGACAACAGGGTTTACTGGTGCTTCCGATGCCTTATGGTGAAGATTTCGACATCAACGGCATCACACGGAAAGATATGCAGCAGATTTATACGGAACTGGACGGCAAAGCCTCCGGCACACTCCCACTTTATTACGGCGGGGAAGTGTTCGCGGCTACGCTACCTGTCATCCGGCAAATCAACGCAATGGCCCCGGAAATCTGGAACAACATGCTGGAACGATACCGGAACAGACAAATCAAATTTAACGAAGAAGCCCATTTTTTGAGTTATTGTTACCATAAAATAGGTAAATTCGGTTTGATCGAACGTTTTATTAAACGCATCTGGACCTCACCGAAATACAACAACGTGCAGCGGGACGACGCGCAACTGCCCATCTGGCATTTGCCTTCTGAAAAAACCGGCGGCATCGCACTGTTGTTCAGGTACCTGGCTTCCGGCGACAACCGCTGGATGAGCAGTGATCTCGGTGGGTATGTAGGTGTTCCGAAACGGAAAAAATACCTGGATGTCAAACATTTTTTGAAACATACCTGGTTGTATAAGGCACTAATTGCTGGAAGTTGAGATGTTGAGTGTTGAGAAAGTTGAGATTCAACTGCTCGATAAAGTACAAATTGAGCATAATTTGAGTGCTTGAATCTCAACTTTCTCAACCCTCAACACCTCAACAATACAAACCTCATCAACCCAAGAAATACGTACGCATTTCAAATTCTCGACAGCAATATGCCTTTCAAAAAGAAAAGCAATAAAACAGATCAGGGTTTTGACTCTATCGTCATCTCCCTGGCCAGCCCGGATGAAATTCTGGAGCGTAGCTACGGCGAAGTCCTCAAACCGGAGACCATCAACTATCGTTCATACAAACCCGAGCGCGACGGTTTGTTCTGCGAACGTATTTTTGGTCCGGTGAAAGACTATGAATGCTACTGCGGTAAGTACAAACGTATTCGTTACAAAGGCATCGTCTGCGACCGCTGCGGTGTAGAGGTAACGGAGAAAAAAGTACGCCGCGAACGCATGGGCCACATCCGTCTGGTTGTGCCTGTGGTTCACATTTGGTTTTTCAAAAGTTTGCCGAACAAGATCGCGTATCTGTTGGGTACTTCTTCGAAAAAACTCGAGGCCATCATCTACTACGAACGTTATGTAGTGGTGCAGCCGGGTATTAAAGCCGAGGAAGGCATGAGCCGTATGGACTTGCTGACCGAAGAAGAATACCTGGAGATCCTCGACGCATTGCCGAAGGAAAACCACCTGCTCGACGATTTGCATCCCGATAAATTTGTGGCTAAAATGGGCGCCGACGCGGTTTTCGCCCTGCTGAGCACACTCAACCTGGATGACCTTTCCGCTCAGTTGCGCCATGATTCCCATACCGAAACCAGTATGGCGAAGAAAACGGAAGCCAACAAACGCCTCCGCGTCGTAGAAGCCTTCCGTGAAGGCCTCGAATCGGCCGGTCAGCGCCCGGAATGGACCGTTATTCAGTACCTGCCGGTAGTACCGCCCGAACTGCGCCCCCTGGTGCCGTTGGACGGCGGCCGTTTTGCGTCTTCCGACCTGAACGACCTGTACCGCCGCGTGATCATACGCAACAACCGCCTGAAGCGCCTGCTCGAAATCAAGGCGCCGGAGGTGATCCTGCGCAATGAAAAGCGTATGTTGCAGGAAGCCGTCGACTCGCTGTTCGACAACTCGCGTAAATCCAACGCCGTGAAAGCGGAAGGTGGCCGCGCGCTGAAATCGCTGTCCGATATCCTGAAAGGTAAACAAGGTCGTTTCCGTCAGAACCTGCTCGGTAAACGTGTCGACTACTCCGGTCGTTCCGTTATCGTTGTAGGTCCTACCCTGAAACTGCACGAATGCGGTATCCCGAAAGCGATGGCTGCCGAACTGTTCAAGCCGTTCATTATCCGGAAACTGATCGAGCGCGGTATTGTAAAAACAGTAAAATCTGCCAAAAAACTGGTCGACCGCAAAGACCAGGTCATTTGGGAGATTCTTGAAAATATCCTCCGTGGACACCCGGTTATGTTGAACCGCGCTCCGACGCTGCACCGACTGTCTATCCAGGCATTCCAGCCGCGTTTGATCGAGGGCAAGGCCATCCAGTTGCACCCGCTCGTTTGTACGGCTTTCAACGCCGACTTTGACGGTGACCAGATGGCCGTACACGTACCGCTGAGCCACGCGGCTATCCTGGAAGCGCAGGTGTTGATGCTTTCGAGCCACAACATGCTGAACCCACAGGACGGATCGCCGATTACCCTGCCTTCACAGGACATGGTATTGGGACTCTACTACCTGACAAAAGAACGCAAATCTATCCCTGAAAACCCCGTGAAAGGGGAAGGCAGCCGTTTCTATTCTCCGGAAGAAGTAACGATCGCCTACAACGAAGGCCAGATAGACCTGCACGCTGCCATCGAGTGCCGCATCACGCAACTCGAGAACGGCGAGTCGGTACAAAAACGGATCAAAACCACAGTCGGCCGGGTTATTTTCAACCAGGCTGTGCCGCCAACGGTACCTTACATCAATGACCTGCTGACCAAGCGGAACTTGAAAGTGATCATTGGCGATATCATTACCCGTACCAGTTTCAAACAAACGGCTGAATTCCTCGACGCCATCAAGGAATTAGGATTCGGCTGGGCGTTCAAAGCGGGTCTTTCGTTCAACCTGGGTGACCTGATCATCCCGGACCTGAAACGTATTGCCCTCGAAGCCGCACAGGTGGAAGTGGACGAGGTGTGGGACAACTACAACATGGGTCTGATCACCTACAACGAACGATACAACCAGATCATCGACAAGTGGACGTTTGCGGATAACCGCATCACCGACCAGTTGATGAAAGAGATCAGCACGCACAAACAGGGCTTCAACTCCGTGTTTATGATGCTCGACTCCGGTGCGCGTGGTTCCAAACAACAGATCAAACAGTTGTGCGGTCTTCGTGGTCTGATGGCTAAACCGCGTAAGTCGGGTGATACCGGCGGCGCGATCATCGAAAACCCGATCCTGTCCAACTTCCTGGAAGGTCTGTCCGTACAGGAGTTCTTTATCTCCACGCACGGCGCCCGTAAAGGTCTGGCCGATACGGCTCTGAAAACGGCTGACGCTGGTTACCTTACCCGTCGTCTGGTCGACGTAGCGCAAGACGTAGTAATCCGCGAGGAAGACTGTCTGACGCTCCGTGGTATCGATACCACCGCCTTTAAAGAAGGCGACAAAGTGGTTCAAAACCTCCGGGACCGCATCAAAGGCCGTTACAGCCTGCATGATGTGTACCACCCCGATACGGAAGAACTGCTGGTTGGCGCTGCCGAATACATTACCGACAAAGTTGCTGCGCAGATTGACGAAGCAGAAATCGAGATGGTAACGATTCGTTCCGTACTGACCTGCGAAAGCCGCCACGGTGTTTGCGCCAAATGTTACGGTAAAAACCTGGCGACAGGCCGCAGAGCCGAAATGGGCGATGCGACTGGCATTATCGCCGCACAATCGATCGGTGAGCCGGGCACTCAGCTCACACTGCGTACCTTCCACACGGGTGGTACGGCTGTGATCGGTATGACGGAAAATGACATTACCGCACGTACCCACTGCCGCGTAGAGTTCGACTCTATCCGCACAGTTGATGGTGTAGACGCCGACGGTAAAGCAGCACAGATCGTCGTATCCCGTACCGGTGAAATCCGCAGTGTGGATCCGAAAAACGGTCGTACCCTGGCCAACAACTATATCCCTTACGGTGCAACCCTCTACGTCGTAGACGGACAGGAATTACAGCGGGGTGATAAAATTTGCGATTGGGATCCGTTCAACGCCGTGATCGTTTGTGACTTCACAGGTGTGATTCGCTACAACAACCTCGAAGAAGGTACCAACTTCCGTATGGAGCGCGACGACCAGACCGGTTTCGCAGAGAAGATCGTTACGGAAAGTAAAAACAAGAAGAAGATCCCGTCTATTTCCATTATCAATGGTAAAACAGGCGAGGAATTCAAAACATACTCCCTGCCGGTAGGCGCCCACATTTCGGTGGACGACAACCAGGAGGTGCGTTCGGGCCAGCAAATTGTAAAAATTCCGCGTAAACTGGGTAAAATCGCCGACATCACCGGTGGTCTGCCACGTGTAACGGAATTGTTCGAAGCGCGTAACCCATCGAACCCCGCAGTTGTAGCCGAAATCGACGGTGTAATCACCTTCGGTAGCATCAAACGGGGCAACCGCGAATCGACCATCGAAGCGAAAGACGGCCAGAAACGCAAGTACCTGGTACCGCTGACCAAACACGTATTGGTACAGGACGGCGACTTTGTACGCGCAGGCACTCCGCTGACGGAAGGCACTATTTCTGTGAAAGACATCCTCGCCATCCGCGGGCCTTTCGCTGCATCGTCCTACCTCGTCAACGGCGTACAGGAAGTTTACCGCTCACAGGGTATCAACATCAATGACAAACACATCGAGGTAATTGTTCGCCAGATGCTGCGCCGTCTTGAAATCGTTGATCCGGGCGATACCCACTTCCTGACCGGCGAACCGGTGGAACGCAACGAGTTTATCGACTACAACGACTGGATTTTTGACAAAAAATTCGTCCTCGAAGCAGGCGACAGTACCAAACTCAAAGCAGGCGCCCTGGTGACCTTGCGCCAGGTACGTGAGGAGAACTCGTTCCTGAAACGCAACGATAAAAAACTCGTGGAATACCGCGATGCACTTCCGTCCACAGCCATTTCGATGTTGCTGGGTATTACGAAAGCATCGCTGGGTACGGAGTCATGGATTTCGGCCGCATCCTTCCAGGAAACCACCAAAGTGCTTTCTACCGCCGCTATCGCTGCGAAGAAAGACCACCTGATGGGCCTGAAAGAGAATGTGATCGTGGGCAAGAAAATCCCGGCAGGTACCGGTATGCGCCAGTACGAGCGCCTGCAGGTAACCGGCCAGGGCCGACCTTTCCGCGATGCACCTGAAAATGTGCTGGAAGAAGCAGAGTAAACGTGAATCGTGAGTGGTGAGTCGTGAGACTGATTACGTCCGGTCATTCGTAAATATGAAAGCGCCGGTGTTCCTGGAAGGGAGCATCGGCGCTTTTTTTTGGTAGCACGGCTTTTAAGCCGTCGGGAAAAGGGCTTTTCCGCCTCGCTTGGTCTTCTCGCTCTCCCAATGCCGACGCCCCAGCGCCGCTCTTGGTGTTTATTCACCAAGAGCAAACGTATAGCAGAATGCTTGCGTCTTGGAAATGCCTTTTCCGCCTCATCAGGTCTTCCATTCCCTCGCACCCAATCCCAAGCGCAGCGCCGCCGCAGTGTCTCCGACCTGCGGCTGACGTAAAAAATCAAACAAACTGCACGTCCAACAACCTCTGCGCCACACGATGCAATGCATCTTGTACCCGCAAGGCTTGTTCACGCGAAGGGTGTTTGACACCCGATAAATATTGTCGCAATAAGGTTGGGTTCATGCCCGCTTCTTTGGCGACTGCACTGACTTTCACAACATCACAAGTTTCAGAGCGCAACAGGTTGGAATACGGTAAAAACTCACCAGGCATTGGCAACCACCCCGTAGGTATTTTTTCAGTGGAAGGCATGGCTTCTGCTAATACTTCATTTTTGTCGGTCAAATGGACGCGAAACCAGGCACCTAATTCGGGTTTTGCAAAAACGCTGTGCAAGTCAATTTTCCCCAATTTTAAATCCTGTAATCGCGCAGCCGACAAGGCGACTGAAATATATTGCGGCGTATCATCAATGGCAAGACACAATTGAAGCCCGCCGATTTTATCTTTTGCCACGAACAGTTGTGGGTAATCGTGAAAAATCAATGTTTCCTGAACAGTGAGTAGGATATTCATATTTCTAAAATTTTAATGCTTTCCAAGTCAAATGCTATACTTCGCCACCACGAAAAATGATGTATATCCTTGCTTGTTTGTTGGATTAGACCATCTTTTTCAATCAACTCTAATTGAAAGAGCACTTTTAATCGCATCGCTGGTAATAATCGTTTCAGTCGTTCAGCGGCATCTTGGTCATCAAAAATAGATAATGACTGTGCTACACATTCGTCGACATGAAATGTTTTATGCGGAAACCGCCGCCGATGCGACCAAAAGTCGCTGTCATCGGGCGGAATACTGCCCAAACGGAAATAAGTCGCTTTGGGCGGATACGCTTCTTCGGGCGGACAGTCAGGCGGTAGTTCTTCATACCAATTCATTGCCCAAAGGTATTATTTTTGCTACTTTTTTGCAATAAAAAAATACTTTTTCTTTATTAGGACTTCCTTCCTTGCACAATGCGCCTAAGGGCCGCAGCAGGTTATTCCGACAACTAAAACAGCCGGTACTTGCGCCGCCCGGCGCAAGCGGGAAAAAAATTCCTGCCAAAATCTTTGTCACAGCAGAAGTGCGTCTTACTTTTAGCAACACCTGAAATGATGCGAATTTGGTGTGCAGGCGCTGATATGCAGTTCTGAAAAAGACTACTATGAAAAAATTTCTTTCCTTTTTCCTCCTGTTTTGCGCAGGATTACACACACAAAACATTTTTGCTCAGGCGGCAAAGCCGGTATTAATGGACGCTCCTTGCAACGCTGCGTACACTTACCCCTACAACTGGTCCTTTTCTGACGAACTGAACAAAGTCGTTTCGTTTCCGATTTCTGATCCAACCAGTATTTTTATTTGGGATTTTAATAGCCAACGGGTGCGGAAAATCATTGCAGTATCCGGGACCGAGAGTTATATTCCATTGGTCGTTTGGAAAAAAAATGGGGAGCATTTTTTTTACATCAAAGGTCATCATATTGTGGAATATGATTTTGAAAGTGGCGCGCCCGTTGCGCAATATGAAGCCCCGTTTCCAATAGATTTTGCCACGAAAATACCCCAAAAAGAACAATTGTTGATTGGAGCAGTATACGGAAATT
>JADLCC010000349.1 GCA_020847425.1 Saprospiraceae bacterium | reverse complement strand
CCGACGGCTCCGTTGTAGGCATGGACGAGCCCCTCTGCGAAATTGAAACGGAAAAAGCCAACCAGGAACTTTCTGCCGACTCTGCCGGGAAACTGATCTGGGTGGCCAAAGAAGGTGAAGACCTTGCCGTAGGCGCGCTGTTTGCCAAAATCGACACCGACGCAGGCGCAGGCAGTGGAAGCAGCGCTCCGGCCACACCCGCTGAGGCACCAAAATCGGAACCCGCGCCCGTAGCCAAAGAAACGCCGGCCACAACACAGCAGCAGAACTATGCCACCGGCACACCCTCCCCTGCCGCCGCAAAAATTCTGGCGGAAGGCAGCCTGAATCCCGCCGACGTAGCCGGTAGCGGCCGCGACGGCCGCATCACTAAAGACGATGCGCAAAAAGCAGTGGAAAACAAATCTGCCGCACCTGCTGCACCCGTTGCTCCTGCTGCCCCTGCAGCGCCGACTGCCGCTGCGCCACAGGTGGCATTCAGCCGTACCGACAACCGGCAAAAAATGACACGGATGCGCCGCACCATCGCCAAACGACTGGTCAGCGCCAAGAACAATACCGCCATGCTCACCACTTTTAATGAAGTGGATATGAGCGCCCTGATGGCGCTCCGCGAGAAATACCAGGAGGCTTTTGTAAAAAAATACGGCATCAAACTCGGCTTCATGTCGGTTTTTGCCAAAGCATGCGCTAAAGTCCTGCTCGAAATGCCGGATGTCAATGCATTTATCGACGGCGACGATATTGTGTACCACGATTACGCCGATATCAGTTTCGCCATTTCGACCCCTACCGGACTGGTGGTGCCTCCGATCCGGAATGTGGAAAGCCTGCATTTTGCAGAGGTCGAAGTAAAACTGAAAGAACTGGCTGTCAAAGCCCGCGATGGGAAACTGTCGCTGGAAGAAATGAGCGGCGGCACGTTTACCATCACCAACGGCGGCGTTTTCGGCAGCCTGATGAGTACCCCGATCATCAATGAGCCGCAAAGCGCGATCCTCGGTATGCATGCCATCAAAGACCGCCCGATCGCCGTCGATGGACAGGTTGTGGTACGCCCGATGATGTACCTGGCACTGAGTTACGACCACCGCGTGATCGACGGTTCTACTTCTGTGACGTTCCTGGTAAAAGTGAAAAACCTCATCGAAGACCCGATTACCCTTTTAATGGATTTATAAACAGTATGGAAAGTCCGGTAAAAAAAGTGCCCCTCCGGCAATTACACAACCGTGTCAATCGCCTCGAACTAAAGGAGCGTATGCGCCAGAGTACGGAGCAGCGGGTGACACTTTCGTACTACAGATACACCCAGATCGAAGACCCACAACAGTTTCGCGATCAGTTGTTTATGCAATACCATGAACTGGGCGTCATGGGTCGCATCTATGTTGCGCAGGAAGGCATAAACGCCCAGATTTCTGTTCCACAGGAAAATTTTGAGGCATTTCGCCGCTTGATGGACAGTTATGACATGTTTCAAAACCTGCGCCTGAACATCGCCGTGGAAGCGGACGGGAAATCGTTTTTTACCCTGATCATCAAAGTGCGGGAAAAAATAGTAGCCGACGGCATAGACGATCCCAATTTCGACCCCGGCAAAACGGGCACGCACCTCGACGCGGCCGCCTGGAATCAACTGACCGAAGACCCGGATACCATTGTGGTCGACATGCGCAACCACTACGAGAGCGAAGTCGGGCATTTTGAAAAAGCCATTACGCCAGATGTGACCACTTTCCGGGAGGAACTGCCCTTCGTGGCCGATCTGCTGGCAGAGGACAAAAACAAAAAAATCCTGATGTACTGCACCGGCGGTATTCGCTGCGAAAAAGCGAGTGCCTACATGAAATACCGGGGTTTCGAAAATGTTTTTCAACTGGAAGGCGGTATCATCGAATACGACCGGCAGGTGAAGGCGCGTGGACTGCAAAACAAGTTTGTCGGCAAAAACTTTGTGTTCGATGAACGGCTGGGCGAGCGCATCAGCCCGGATGTCATCGCGCATTGCCACCAGTGCGGCGAGCCCGCCGACACGCACGTGAACTGCGCCAACAGCCATTGCCATATTCTTTTTATCCAGTGCGATACCTGCCGGAACGAATACCAGGGATGTTGCTCCGTAGAATGTTCCGATTTTATACAATTGCCGGAAGAAGTACAAAAAGAGCGGGCGCCGGAGATGGTTTTTAACGGTTCCAAATTCGGTAAAGGCGCATACAAAGCCTTCAGAAAATCGGCGCAATCACTTCGTGTACCGGAATAGTCCCATTTTTTTTGTTTTTTCGCGGGTTCAATTATTAAACTGACTGATTCGGCATGTCCAAACAGCGTAAACCCGTATCCATGCAGGCCAAGGCGAGGCAAAGTGCTACTGCCCAGGCCATTGCGTTGCCTGCTTTTTTTCACAACACCCTCCTGCAAAGCGGGCTCATTTTTGCATTTTCTTTTCTGCTCTACGCCAATACCCTTACACATGGTTTTGTGCTGGATGACGCCATTGTTATCACAGACAACATGTACACTTCAAAAGGTGTGGAAGGCATTCCGGGTATATTATCCAAGGAAACCTTTTTCGGCTTTTTTAAAGTGGAAGGGAAAGAGACCCTGGTGTCCGGCGGGCGTTACCGGCCTATGACGCTGGTGTTGTTTGCGATGGTTTACCAGGT
>JADLCC010000348.1 GCA_020847425.1 Saprospiraceae bacterium | reverse complement strand
TGGCTTTGCTGCCAATCATAATAACCTTGCCCGAAAGTTCCGTACCGGGATAAGCATCGGCAACTATGGTATAATTCCGCCCCATTTGGAAATACTTCAGGTCCTTTTCAGGCACATTGACGGTAAATTTCAGTTTGGAAATATCAATGATTTGCAACAAGGGCACACCCGGCGCGGCAAATGCACCTGCTTCGCTCAATTTGGCGGTTACAACCCCGCTAAAGGGCGCTTTTATGGTCGTTTTATTGATTTGTTCCTGAACGGTCGCCCGCTGAATTTGAGCGGATTTCAAGCCTAATTCGGCTTTTTCCAATTGTATGCCCTGCACGGCATCGGCTTTTGCCAAAATTGAGTAGCGGTTCACATCTGCCTGAAAACCTTGTATTTGCACATCTATAGACTGTAATTGCAACTGCAACAGGGAGTTGTCCAATTGAATCAAGGTTTGCCCTTGTGAAATGATACTGCCCGCATCCACAAAAACACGGTTGATTTTGCCTTGCAGTTCGGCACTGATTTTTGTGTCCCTGTACGGCTCAAAAGTGCCTGTCAATTGTAGGGCGCCATCCGCTGTATTAGGCAATGCAAGCACTGTCGAGTCGTTTTTGAATGGTACAACTTCCGATTTATCGAACTGATAGATCCGTTCCTGTGCTGTTTTTTTATTGCTCTTCAGTTTGAAAACAATGCCCGCAAAAATGCTAATCAAGATAATTGCCGGGATGAGATATGCGGAAATCCGTTTCATAAATTAATTTTTAATAGAACCAGAAGATTTTTTTAAATCCAAATCCGCCTTCAGATACTCAACAATTACATTCAGGTAATTTTGCTGCGCTTCCCGCAATGCATTATCGGCAAGCAGAATATCAGTAAGCGTAGCTGTACCCTGTTTTTGTTGCAGAATGGTCTGTTGGTACACCGTTTTTGCCAGTTCAATTTGTTGTGAGGAAGTATTGATGCTCTGTTCAGAGGCACTTTTTTGCAAAGAAGCATTGGCAATCATCAGGTCGTATTGAGCCTGGATATTCGCTAATTGAATATCATTATTTTGTAATTCCATCTTCTTTTCCGCTATTTGCACACGGGAAGTTCCGTTCCAAATCGTATAAGAAGCCTGAACACCAATAAACCCAACGGAGAAAAATTTAAGAAACGGTTCGGGCTGTTTCCCATAGCCAAACCCGGTAATTCCATAATTTGCCATCAGTGAAACCGTAGGCAATTTGGACTTTCGCAATGTGTTCAATTCATTGGTCAACATCCGGTTTTGCATCTTAGCAATGCGTGAATCCAAAGACGGAATAGCGGAATAGTTGGCGTTTTCACCTTGCATAATCTCCATTTGCACACTTAACGGCGTGTCCAATGGTAGGCCCATCAAAAACCTCAAGCCATTCAGTACCTGCGCTAGTTTGCTGTTTATCAGGTTCTTTTGCGTAAAAAGTTGCTCGCCTTGCAGTTGTAATTTACTCACATCGGTTCCTTTTGCAAGTCCTTGCTCCCGCAGTAATTTCATATTCATGAGCAGCCTGTTCACATTGGCCGAATTGCTATCAATAAAAATCAATTGATGTTGCAAAATCTGAGCATTGTAATACAGATTTGTTACCTCAAAAATGATTTGCTCCTCGCTCTTTTGGTATTGCAACGTGCTAAGTTCAGTGGCTATTTCGGCAGCATTTATCGCACCTTTTATTTGCGGATTATACAAAGGCATCGCCAATTGAATATTTGCCTCAATGTTGTGGGGTACACCAAATTGAGCCTCTTTGTACAAGCCTTCCGGACCATTAAAAACCGATAAAGGCAGGAGTTGATAAGGCAAATTGGTGAAATATCTATAATCGGCATTTAAAGTAGCCTTGGGCAAAAGGTTAGCCTTAGCCTCGTGCCGTTTTAGTTGACTGATTACCTGATTATTCTTGCCAATTTCCAGATTTTTGTTCAAAACAAGTGCTGTATCAATGCATTGCTGCACGCTCCACGACTGTGCCAGAACTTGCCCCCCCAGAAAGAAGATAACAAAAAGTAAAAGAAAATATTTTTGTGTGTGAGCGTTCACTAACTTCATTTGTGAAAAAAATTTATTTTATGAGCAATAGTTGGCTGTCCTGCACACCCTTGACCCAATGTTTTACCATCGGCTCTATCTTGATGTAATCTCCATTGATAAGGGTTTGCTTGAAACCTTTTTCATTCTCGAACACAACTTCGCCCGACACGCAGACTAATAAAGCCTCTACTTTGGTAATGTGTTCTTTAAGGAACCCATTTTTCTGGATTTGCAAGGCGGCTACCGTGCCATCTTCACCTTTGAAAAAGGGCTTTGCAGATACGTCCTGGCCTGCCTCGTGTAATGCGCTGATATTGCTCATAGTTCTTTTGTTTAAATTTTGAAAATTATGGGTTGCTGGATGTTTGTGCATTGCACAACTCGTTAAAAAGAGCGTAAAAACGAAGAAAATGATATTTTTCATCTTTGAGATTCATTTTTTATTAAAGTGGTGATAGCATCCACCATGTTTCGCCCTTGGCGTTCGATGTCGAATTGAAAATTAGCAATGCGCCATTTGAACATCTGCAAGCGAAAACTGCCCATGATGATATGTATGAGTTCTTCTGAGGTAATGGCATTGGTAAAATAACCTTGTTGCTGTCCTTGCATAATTACGGGCATAAGGTGTTTAATTTTTACTTGCATGATTTTGAGGATAGCAGCATTAATTTTCTGGCTTTCTTCCATCAAACCATCCGAAAAAACAGCAACCACGAAGTGTGGGTTTTGGGCAAAAAACTTAAACTGGCTGGCAAAAATCATTTCCAGGTTTTCCAAAGGATTTTTGTGGTTGGAAAATTCTTGTTCCAACCTTTTGTCCATGCTCTCAGCCAAATACGCCAATAGCGCACCGATAATTTCTTCTTTGCTATTAAAGTGCCTGTAAATGGCACTCTCGGAAAACTTCATTTCCAAAGCAAGGTTTTTTATCGTCAAACCACTCACGCCCGAAGCAGAGAGGATTTTTCCTGCCGCTTCGATGATTTCAAATTGTCTGTTCGTTATTGTATCCAGCATTTTTTTAACCCAAAAGTTGTGAAATAAGATTTCCTTCTTCGGTATTAAGGAACGGTGCTTAAGCCTTTTTGATGTTAAAAAGTTGGCGTTTTCATACGAAAAAACGAAATACCTAACCAAATAACTGAGGTGGTCATCGCGATAGCGCCAATGAGTACCAACGCAGGTGGCAAACCGAAATAGACCTCGGACAAAATACCAATCGGCATCAATAAACCCGTAAGAGCCAAAATGGAAATGGTTTTTCCGTTGGAAAGTTGCGCCTGGAAACGAAGAAGTAGATACCCTATCATAATGTTCAAAAAAGCAAACAAATTGCCGTGGACGTGCGCCAAGCGGGATTCAAAGTGCTTTCCTATGGAATAACTGCTGACCCATGCCTCTTTGTCTGGAGCGAAATCCCGCAAGTAAATCAGCAAAAAGCCGTAAAACATGAAAAAACCCATGACCAGGAATCCAATTGCGATGTTGTTTTTACCGTTCATTAAAAAAAATTAAGTTTGTGATCATTCACTAACTTGAAACGCAAGTGATTCGAGATTGTTCTAAGGTTGGGTATGTTTATTTTGATTGCCACTAATATTCAAATACCCTGATCAGGCTGCGCAAATGATCTGCCGTCGGATACCCGGTAGTGTGCGTGCTCAGGGTCGGACAAACCTGTGCATAAAGTGAGCCGCCCTGGCCGTCGTTGCACGTCCCCGCCAAAGACAAATGACCACCCATTCCAGGCAAATTGAACCCTTAATTCAACCACACTTGCTGTTGGCGGGGGCGCTCCAACAGCGGGCGGGCACTTGTTCTTCGATTTTAAAACCGGAGGCTTAAAATTTTAACACGCAATTCCGGATAATGGTGATATTTTTGTCAAGGCAGAAAAAAAGTTTTCGGTTCATTGTTCACACAAGGGAAGCAGGCGACATAAAGGCAACGGATGAGATGTTATACCGATGGGAGGCATCTGTTGGTCGTCCAGTATTTCTTTTCAAACACATTGAATACTACATGAAACCCATCACCCTTTTGCTGCTTTTTCTTTTTTCCCTGACGGCCACACCCGGTTTCGCCATTGTAAAATACGAAGAGGGTGCGATCACCATCGACGGTATTCAACTCCTGCAGGATCGGGAAAACCCTGATTTCTACTACTACATTCCGCCCTATCCCCGCCTGGCGATGACGCCCGAGGGCAATTTTGAATTTTTGTGTATCAAATACGTTGGCACCGGCGGTCCCGCTACCAACGGCGGACTTTTTCATGCACTGCTCACTTTTACCCTATCCCCGAATGAAACGGCGAGCCTGGAGAAAAAACTCAAGGAAAAATTTCCCAAAGCCAAACTGATGGGCGTGGTGCCTATGATGGAATCCATCAAAGACGGCGATAAAAGCAGTTCCAGTTTCCGGCTGGTTTCTTCCATACTGAACAATTCGACGGGCACAAATCCTTTTACAATCAATGTAATAACTTCGGGCAGCGCGCCGTTTTTACCGGGTTCCAAAGCCGCAGTGGCGGCCCGCCTGAGCCAGGACGGCGCTACTTTGCTGTGGGAATCCTTTCATGCAGGTACATCCGATGTCTCAGTGGTCGTGGATGGATATTTTGAAGCCGCGATAAAAGGATACAACGCCATTGTGCAGGCCGACCTGGAACTGGTTTATCAGCACCTGAGTTCTTTTAAAAACAAACAGGACGGATTTAAAAGAGAGCAACTGCGGTCAACGGTCGACAGCCTGTGCCAAAAAGGGGTGATCAAAATCGACGTATTCGACCGGGCTGCCAGCCTGGGCATCAAAAACGAAGACATGCAGTCGATCCTCGATCTGATTACGGGGAAAGTGATTGAAATCATGTTCGATACGAAATCTGGATGGGCAAAAGTGCCCGAAATGACGGCCTCCGCAGAACCTACCGACCTGAAAGAACGCTATGAAAACGGCGATTTTGTGGCTTTTTTCGGCGGCAAAGGCGAACAGCAATACATTCCCGACGACCAGTACCTGTTAAAAAGTAAAAAGGAAATCCGGAATTTCAAGTTTTACCTCAACCTGAGCAAATCGACTACGATAAAGGTACCGGTGCATACAGCCGGCAACATCCGCGGTTTTTACGACCTGTTCCAGGAAGACGGTCGCTACTTCAAAGTAGTCAACCTGGATGACCCCGATTTTCAGCAAAGAGATGTGTTTTTTCAACTGGACGGAGGTATTATCGATACGTATGCGGATATTATCAACCAGGTTTCGGTTATTTTCCGCAAAGACTACGGCAACGGGGAAAGTGTTACCACACGCGAATTGCAGTTTCTGCGTAAAGACGTGGAAAACGGAAAAGACATAAAAGCCGTCACTTACCCTCGGGCAGGCGCCCGCAGCGCCGACTGGCTTCAATACGATTACCGGATCAGTTGGAGTATCAAAGGCATCGATACGGTCATCACCTTTCCGGCAGCAGCGGAAAAATGGCTCCGTTCGGATGCGCCGGTGATGGTGTTAACACCGCCTTTTCAGCGAAAAATAGTGGAGATAGATGCGGACAGAACCTTGTTTAAAGAAACCGGCACGCGGTCCTGTTCCATCCGGTTTTTGTCGCTGCTACTCGGAGAACCCAGTGTGCCCAAAACAGTTGTATTGCGCGATACGGATGCCACTTTTACCCAAAAAGTGGCGGTTTACCAGGATAAAGACGCTCCAATGGCCTGCCAGATTACCTGGTATACAAACAAGGGAGAACGAAAGGAGAAAACCAAAATGCTGGACTCTGATTTTTTGTTTCTCGTTCCGCCTTCCGAGTGAGTAGTTATCAATTATCTGTTATCAGTGTGGATTACCAAGCCTGATAACTAATAACTACGTATTCAGTTTTCGTGTGATGTAACCGTCGCATTTTTTTTAATCATCCTACTACCATATGAACAACCGATTTATCCTTTTCTTGCTCTTATTGAGCCTGTATGTCCCATTGCAAGCTCAACCTGTCCTGATCGACGAAGGCGTTCAGGCCGACGGATTGATGTGTTTTCCCGTGTTCGGCGACACCTTGCGGTACAAGTACCTGCCTTCGCGGGGGCGCCTGGCGCTCAATCCGGAAAACCTGCCCGAATTTTCTTTCCTGCAATATGCTGTGGAAAAAAAAGTAACCGGCGCTTCCACACAAACCATCAGCGAAGCCGACGGCGGCGCTATCCTGCATTTTCTGGTGCTGTACGACACTCCGGACGACCAGATTCGCCGGGCGGAATCCAAATTGCGGAGCAAACTCAAACGCAAAATTGTGCTGGAAGGGCCCGTGATGTTCACCAAAGGCACTTTTCTGGTGATTTCGAGTATTCTCCAGGATGGAAAAGAAAAAAAAGTGCTGCTGCATTCCGGAGAAGCGCCCGTTTTTGAAAACAGCAGGGTAGCCTTCTCTTTTTCGCTCGATCCTGTGCAATCCCAACTGCTGGCCGAAAGTTTCAAAATGGCCACCCCGGATATTTCGATCATGTTCGACCTGAATTTTTCGGGTCTCACCCAGGCGTACAACGCCGTGCTGGAGGTCAACTGGAGCGAGGTGCAAAAGAATGAATACTCCAACGAGAGCATGGATTTTTTCTTCTACAGCAAGGATGTGGAAAAAACGTTCGGCGAACTGCAACGTACCGGCGCCGTGAAACTCATGACCGCCGGGAAAGACAGCGTTTCTGAAGGCTTATTGAATGTGGTGTACGATAAACTGCTCAATATGATGTTCAATCCGGTGCGCCCGGAACTCATCCCCGGTCAAAAGGCCGACGGTTTTCTGGAGGATGTTTTTGGCACGCGCGGTCCCTCGGTTTTGCTGGGTATCGGCGGCAGCGATGTGTACAAACGCAAGGAGATCCGGACTTCCGGGAAAACGGTCGTGAACATCAACAGCCGCAGCACGGTAAACCGCCACCATTTTGTGACCTTCAATGTCGGCGATTTGTGGAAAAAATACGGAAACAACGACCGCATTTTCCGGAAAGTAGCCCTCGACGACCCTACTTACCAGCAACGGGAAGTGTATGTCAGCATCGACGGCAG
>JADLCC010000347.1 GCA_020847425.1 Saprospiraceae bacterium | reverse complement strand
GCCCAGTTGGCCGACGGTTCCTGGGGCTGGTGGGCCAATGGCAAGCCCAATACCTGGATGACGTTGTATGTAGCCAGGGCGCTTTTTGCCGCACAAGAGGCAGGCTACAAAGTGGACAAACTGGACAGAACCCTGACAACTTTGCGTTTGTGGCTGCCCGGCATGAACCCTTCCGATCAATGCGCGACGCTGACGCTGCTGCGCGAATGCCAGGTGAATATAGACTGTACGCCTTATTTCGTGGAATACGACCGCCTGCAAAAGCCCACGCTGACGGATCGGCTGAATCAATTGAAATTGAGACAGTTGTGCGGGAAAATATTGGTAAAAGACTCTCTGTCGAAATACGTCAACCGCACAACTTTCGGCGGTATTTACTTCGGTTCGGGCGAAACGGACTGGTACAGCCGCCGGGCCGTCCACACCTTGCAGGCCTACGATATTGCGCGAACAGCAGGCTGGACGGACATCACCCGCGGCATCGAGCGGTACTGGCTGCAAAGCCGGACGCCGCAGCGCAATACCATCGAAACCGCGCGGATACTGGAGGCGATACTGCCTGGTTTGCTCGACGATAAAGGCGCGATCCAGCCGACGCGCCTGCAAGTGAACGGCATCCTGATCGACTCGTTTCCTGTAACGATGCAACTCGATCCGGCGCAAGGCCAATCGCTGCGCATTGCCAAAAGCGGCAGCGGGCCAGCATTCCTGACGGCTTATCAGCAATGGCACAATCCTGCGCCCAATGCCCGCAGCGATTTTTTTGAAGTCAGCACACAGATTTTACTTGCAAACGGTACACCTGCTGGCAACCTGAAATACGGTGAATCCGCCACTATGGAAGTGCGGGTTCAGGTAAAAGAAGCAGCCGATTACGTGATGATCGAAGCGCCCATTCCGGCAGGTTGCGGCTACGGCGAAAAAGTGCAAAAGGGCTGGCCGGAAGTGCACCGGGAGTATTTTAAAGACCGCACCGCTATTTTTTGCGAACGGTTGCCCGTGGGGCATTACACCTTTAAAATTCCGCTGGAACCGCGCTTTACGGGCCGTTTTACCCTGAATCCAGCGCGGGTGGAACAGATGTATTTTCCGGTTTTTTATGGAAGAAATGTGGTGAAAAAGGTGGAGGTGGAGCGATAAAAGAATGGGAAGTGTTCAAAAAGCGGGTTGCCCGATCATATTCCTACCAGGTTCAGTTTTTGAAATGGGCGCTAGTCCGGGTAATTTATTTTACTAATAATATTTCCCGCTAACGTATTGATAATAAAATAGTTGTGTGATTTATTCATTGCAGCGTCACGGGACATTTGTCGACTGAAAAAACCAAAATTCACCCGCCGCCCGTAAATGATGCTGTTCTCAAAAAATAAATTATTCACACCACATTTAAATCAACACACACCATGCAATCCATTTTAAAAAGCGCCGCTATGGCGCTCACGTTCGTTCTTGTTGCTTTCTCTGCAAACGCCCAAATGAAACAAAAAACCGTTATGGTTGGCGGAGAGGCTATGTTCCCCATGAAAAATATCGTTGAAAACGCGATGAATTCCAAAGCCCATACAACGCTGGTGGCTGCCGTTAAAGCGGCCGGACTCGTGGAAACCCTGCAAGGCAAAGGCCCGTTTACTGTGTTCGCTCCGGTCAACGACGCTTTTGAAAACCTGCCTGCCGGTACGGTAGAAACTTTGCTGAAACCGGAAAATAAACCGACCCTGACCAAAGTGCTGACTTACCACGTTGTTGCCGGTCGTTATGACTTCAAAGCCATCAGCGCGATGCTCAAAAAAGGCACCAAAACGCTGAAAACCGTTAGCGGCGGCACCCTGACATTCGAGATGAACGGTCCACGCAACATCCTTGTCAAAGACGAAAACGGCGCTGCTGCTAACATCACTACTTACGATGTGTACCAGTCCAACGGCGTGATCCACTCTGTCGACAGCGTACTGTTGCCTAAAATGTAAGGGACCACAACAACCCTTAACATCCAGAAAACATACCCATCGAAACCGGAGGGGCCAGTTATGGCCCCTCTTTTTTGTGTTTGTGTGCACTTTCCATGAATTGACCTAACCGCGAAGCGGTTAAATATGAATAGCCCCCGATGCAATCGGGGATATATAATCAACAAGGGATGCCAACCGCGAAGCGGTTGAATGTATGGGTAAAGGTGATTTTGCCATTCAAATGCATTGATATTCAACCACTTCGTGGTTGCGAAACCAATTGCCGTTTCCCCCCGATTGCATCGGGGGCTATCCATATTCAACCGCTTCGCGGTTGAGGGCAACTTGAGCCCGTTAATAAAACTGCTGTGATGACAGTGGTTTCTCTATTTTTGGCGCGCTTTTTTCTGTAGGATTTGTTTGGTGATTGTTGCGATAGTTGAGGGGTGAGACTCAACCCCTCAACTATCGCAACAATCTCAACCAGTCTAATCACTTCATCCCACGCATATGCGCAACCGACTTACATTTCTGGCTGTTTTGATAGCCTTTTCCCTTCGTGCCCAGTTTAGTGAGGGCGGATTTCCTGCCAGTTTTTCACCTGATTTTCAAGCACTTATATCAGGCAAAACCCTTAATCCCGTTGTGCTGCCCAAACTGGATGTGGCACGCGCCTTCGAAGAAGACAGCCGTACGCCGGGTCAAAACCGCTTTGCGGCGCCCATTGCCGCAGATATTTCCATGGAAAATGCGGGAGAATGGACGGATTTGCCCGATGGCAGTCGGCTGTGGCGTTGCGGGGTGCAGTCTGCCGATGCACTGGGGCTGGTCTTGTTATTTGACCAATTTCAACTGCCGAAAGGCGCCAGATTTTTTGCATACAGTGCTGACAAACAATGGCTTAGGGGCGCCTATACCGAGCGAAGCCTCACGCCTTCCGGCAAATTTATGGTAGGCGTGGTGCCCGGCGCAACGGCCTGGATCGAATGCCTAGAACCTGCAACCGTTCGCAATCAGACGCGATTACACATCAACCGTGTCGATTATGCTTACGACCGCAATGCCATGGTCGATGCACAGGTAGCCGGAGTAACTGGTTTCGGCCAGGCTGAACCCTGCCACCTGAATATCAACTGCCCGCAAGGCGCCAACTGGCAGACCGAAAAGCGCGGCATCGCCCGTATTCTGATGGTGTTCAGCAACGGGCTGGGCTGGTGCAGCGGCACCACCATCGCCAACACTTCCGGTACGCCTGTGCCTTATGTACTCAGCGCCAACCACTGCCAACTGATCGGCAACAACCCCGATTTCGACACCTGGCGCTTCGATTTTGGCTATGAATCCGCCGACTGCAACAACCCCGCTTCTGAACCTGTAGAAAAATCGGCGCTGGGCTGCGAACGCGTGGCTTTCCGTAATGAAACGGATTTTATGCTGCTGCGCATGACTGCTTTGCCATCCAATTTTAATGTGTATTTCAACGGCTGGAACCGAAATGCCAATCCGGGCCTGAGCAGTTCCACCTTTATCCACCACCCGGTCGGCGACATCAAAAAAATATCGGTGGACCAGCAGGCGGCTACCGTTTTCGCGCAGCAGATCAACTGGGGCGGTGTTTTTGGCATCAGCCCTTCCAACAGCCACTGGATCGTGGTGCCCGACGAAGGTTATTTCCAGCCGGGATCTTCCGGCAGCCCTTTGTTCAATCCCGCCAAATTGATCGTAGGACAGTTGCACGGCGGCAATGCCACGCCGGCCAATTGTACCGTGCAAAATACGTACTGGGGGCGTTTCGACCTCTCCTGGAACCAGGGTACGACACCTGAATCGCGGTTGCGCGACTGGCTCGACCCCACCAACACCGGCGCTACGACGCAGAATGGTTACATCCCGCCCGCGCCGACACAATTCAGCGTCAGCGGCAATGTACAAACGCACTGGGGCGTACCCATGCCCAACCTGATCGTTCAACTCGGCGGCAGCGCTTCGGCAACCACACAAACTGACGCCTCGGGCAATTACGCCTTCTCCAACCTGCCCGCCGGTAGCAACCTGACCATTACGCCCGTCCGGGATACCCTGGATGCCAATGGTGTAACGAGTTTCGACCTGGTACTGATTTCCAAACACATCCTCGGACTCGATCTTTTTGATTCGCCCTGGAAAATTATTGCCGTCGATGCCAATGCAAACAACCTGGTGACCACATTCGACATCGTGGAAATCAGAAAAATGATCCTCGGCCCTTACCCGGGGTTTCCGGGCAATACTTCCTGGCGCTTTTTTCCGGCTACTACTACATTTTCCAATCCGGCTGATCCTTTTATCGATCCTTTGCCCGCAGGCAGTATTTCGGTCAATAACCTGCAAGCCAATTTTACGACGGGTAATTTTGTAGGGGTGAAAATCGGAGATGCGAACAATGGGGCGAACCCGGGCGAGTAGCCGTATGTCGAGATAGAACACGGATTTAACAGATGAGACACGGATTTATACAGATATTTTAAATCCGTGTCTCATCTGTTAAATCCGTGTTCTATTCTAAATCCGCGTTCCAGTTTTTTTTCGGACATTCGCGGCCCGAGTTGTTTTCAAGACATCTTCAAACATCACCACATTTTCCTTAGCCACATTACTATGTCCAAATTCAGCCATACCTCCAAAGATCGCTTTCTCCGATACGTACAAATTGACACCCAGAGCGATCCCGACAGCCCCAGTCAGCCCAGCACGGAAAAACAAAAAGACCTCGGCCGCGTACTCGTAGAAGAATTGCAGGCCCTCGGTATCGACGACGCGCATCTCGACGAATTCGGTTATGTATATGGTACCATTCCCGCCAATACGGACAAAAAAGTGCCGGTCATCTGCTTTTGCTCGCACATGGATACCTCGCCCGACTGTTCCGGCGCGGGAGTGAAACCCATCGTGCACAGCAATTACAAGGGCCAGGACCTGGTTTTGCCCGACGACCCAACAGTGGTGATCCGCAAGGCAGAGCACGAAGACCTGCAACACCAGATTGGCAACGACATCATCACAGCCAGCGGTACCACTTTGCTCGGGGCCGACAACAAAGCCGGCGTGGCCGCCATCATGGATGCCACCAACATCCTGCTGCACAACAAACAACTGAAACACGGCAAAATCCGCATCCTGTTCACCCCCGACGAAGAAATCGGCCGCGGTGTGGACAAGGTGAACATGAAAAAACTGGGCGCCAAATTCGGCTACACCATCGACGGTGAAACAGCAGGCAGCATCGAGGACGAAACCTTCAGTGCCGACGGCGCCGTGGTGACCGTGTACGGCGTGTCCGCACACCCGGGCTTCGCCAAAGGCAAAATGGAAAACGCCCTGAAAATTGCGGCCCGCATCGTTGCGAAATTCCCGGACAAACTCAGTCCCGAGCACACGGAAGCCAAACAAGGCTTTATACATCCCGTTCATTTTGAAGGGAATGTGGAAAAAGCGACGATCAAACTGATCCTCCGCGATTTTACAGAAAGCGGCCTGAAACGCCACGCCAAAACCCTGCAAAAAATAGTGGACGGCGTACTCGCCGCTTTCCCCAACAGCCGCGCTGAAGTCAAAATCAGCGAGCAATACCGCAACATGGGCAAGGTGCTGCGTCGCCACCCACAAGTAGTCGACAATGCCTTGGAAGCGCTCCGGCGCAGCGGATTCCAGCAACCGCTGAAACGCTCCATCCGCGGCGGTACCGACGGTT
>JADLCC010000346.1 GCA_020847425.1 Saprospiraceae bacterium | reverse complement strand
GGACATTGAACAGTTTGTTTTTCGGACGAAAAACAAACTGTTCAATGTCCAGAAACCCATGCCACCACTACGCAGGGCGCCGATTGATTTTCAAAAAAAGATAATGCCGTTTTATTTAAAAACTTCAATCAGCAGTCAGTGCGGGTTCACTTCCGCACCACGCTTAAATAATCAAGCATGGCCGTATTGACATCGACACTCATGTTGTTGTTCCAGTCTTCAAACGAAATCACCACCAGGTTTTCGCCTTGTTGCAGTGAAACGCTGCGGCTGTTGCTGAACCCCCAGTCGGACCACTCGTCTTTGCCGCGCTGCGGAAACACCAGCACGCCGGCATAGGAACCGTTGACGGTCAGGCTGCGGATGGCGCATTTATTGTCGGTGTTCCAGGGGCCGCTGCCGTTGGAATAGTGTACGTTGAGTAAATATTCCCCTGCTGTTTCCACTTTGATGCGGCATTCGATGCGCCTGTTGGTTGCCGTGCTGATTTCGACAAAACCGCCGCCGGAAAAGTTGCTGTACGGCAATTTGGATGCCGGCGCAAAAGTTTCCATTTCAAATATTTTGACCGCACTGGCATCCGTAAAAACGACCGGCTCGCTGGTGAAGGATTCCGTGACATATTCCTCGGCAATTAATTCTCCTACCGGAAATAAAATTTCTTCGACAGCGCTGACCTTGTACTCGCAGAACTGCCCGTCGATGGGTGATACTTCCATCTCCGTTTTGGCCGTATTGCCCAAATACTGACCATTTTTATACACCCGGTAATGTTTTGCGTCTTTCACCGCATCCCATTTCAGCAGATTACCTTCCCGCCTGGCCTGGGGCGCTGGCAGCGTGAAAAAGTTGGGCAGCCAGTTGACCCGCTGGTCTGAAAAATCATTGTTTTTTAATTGGATATCAATACTGTGCACGCCAGTCAGGTTTGCCGGCAAAAAGGCGTCTTTCAAGGGTTTTCCATCGAGTAAAATGGTTTTGATCTGATTGCCGAAACCATTCACCGTAATATGCAGCGTCGCATTTCTGTAGTGAAAATTGCTCAGGGTCTTTTTGCCCGGATAGGTTTTGGGCACAACCGGCTGAAAACGTATCCCGTCGGCTTCGAACGACATGCCCATAAAAACCCGGTGCACCATGGCCAGGTTGCCCGCCATGCTCCAGAGCATCCGGTCGGAGTTGATTTCCGTTCCGTCAAAATCGCCGGTGCCCGCCACAAAGTTCTCATAATTGGTCAGAAACAGCGCGCCTGCGCGGTAAATAGCCGCCAGCCCTCGGTTCAAAGCCTCTTCGTTGCCCGCTTTGGCGGCGGCGAGGTTCCAGTACGATTGTACAAAGGGCCAGATGGCATCGTTGTGGTAGGGCGGTATGCCGGGAATTTGTGGGAAAATACAGGTTACACCGTATTCGGTCACCGGCGATTTGGACACGATTGTTTTGGCCCTTACCGGGTCTGCCACATCGAACAAAACGGCCAGCGCTTCGCCCAGCGCTTCAAAACGCGGCGAAACCGTCAGATTGGGCCGCCCATACAGGTATTGCGCGTAGTAACCCTTGTCTGGCATCCAAAGATGTTTATTGATGCCGGCTTTAATGGTTTCGGCTTTGAATACGTAGGCCTGATAGGGTTCTCCGAGGATTTTTGCCATTTCAGCCAGAATCCGGTGGGTCTGGTAATGCACGACGTTGGTTCCCAGGTTGAGTGAAACATAAATATCCATGTTCGACATCCACTTGGGATAGGTTTGTTCGCGCCAGTCCAGGAAGGAGGATTCGCCGCAATACATGCCGGTTTGCGGATCAAACAGGGTCTTTTCGTCGTCATCTGCGGAGTTTTTGATGACCTGAAACGCTTCGGCGAGCCAGTTGCGGTCGCCGGTGGCCTTGTAAATTTCCCAGGCCGCCAGCGCCCAGGTCGTGCGGTCCGACGACACCGGCCAAGCCCCGCCCGACCCGGTATCCTGGATAATGCGGTTGCGTTTAACTTTTTTTCGCAGGCTCGTCTTGGCGACTTCCGGTTCGTGGTAAGCGAAGGCCAGCAGGGTGCTGTAACTCACGTCGCGGGTCCATACCCCACCCCATTTGGCGCCGGTGCGAAACGTGCTGTCTTTTTCGATGTTTTTGGTGGCTTCTTCCAGCGAAAGATTGAACAAGGCATCTACAATCGGCTGGTCGGAGTGGTATTGCGGGCGTTTTGAAATGTCGGCGCTGAGTTTCCAGGTTTTCTCCGTTTCAAGTTCATCATCATATGGATTGAGAAAAACCCTCAATATATGGATGTTATTAACGCCTGAATCTATCAGTTTCAAGCCCTTATTGTCCAGGTTCACAAAGTCCCAACTCAGCGGTTCTGCCCCGCCGGCCACATAAAAACCTTTAAAATCAGCTTTAGCAACCCGCGTCCCGTCGTACGCCTCGTAATATCCTTTTTCGTTGAACTGCTTTATCACAGGCGTCATATCAACCATGAATGTGTATTCATAATTCACGGGCAAAAATGTGGTGGGCGGTGGCGGCGGTGGCGGTGGCGGCGAGCCAAATACAATAAGTGGCGACTCGTGCTCATCGCCGATGACTACCCAGTGGTCTTTGCCGGGCGGCAGTTCGTTGTCTTTTTCATTGATGCTGATTTTGAACGTGATCAGCCTGGAAAATGTCGCATTGGCAGGGCTCTGGTAATTGGAGCGGATTTCAGTTGGCGAAATGATTTTGGCTTCATGTACGCCCTGCACCACCTTGTCGGGAAACACCTTGAATCTGTATGAATCGTATAATGGCGTTTTTTGAGCCGTGTGGCAGGCAGACAATCCGGCAAGAGCGAAGAGCAACATTGTTTTTTTCATAAAAAGTGGCTGCGTGAGCATTTCGTGGAATGAAAATGGAACACGGATTTAAGGGATGAGACACGGATTAAATAGGATTTTTAAAGTGTACGTAAAGTGACGGGGTGACTGGCAGCCACCCCGTCACTTTACAAAGCACCCTTAAAATCCGTGTCTCATCCGGTTAAATCCGTGTTCCATTCAACCCCCACAAAAGTCAGTTTTTTGAACGATAATTTGCGAATATCACCGTTCGTAATACCGCATCACCTTCGGCCACATGGTGAAAACGATGATCGCCGTCGCCCACAGACTATAAACCGCCTGCAATGGGCTGTAAGGCGGGCCCAGCAGCAGCATTTGCACATTGATCCAGATAGCCAGTGTGATGCCGCAATAGAGCGAAAAAGTCCAGGCCCAGTGCCTGCCGGGATACATATTGAGCGCTTCAGGCCAGCGCCATTCCGGCTGAAGAATCAATCCATAAGCAATCAGAAGCGGAAATAAACCGTTGAAAATCAGCAGAATAATCCCCGGAATCAGGTAATCGCGGAAGGGTGTGCCTTCCAAAGCGCTCATGGGCATTTGAAGGGCGTCACCTGTAGGGTCGTCGGTCAGCAGAAAGCCGCCGAAAATACCGCCGGCGCAGAGGCCCAGGAGCAGGATGATCAATATGTACAGCGGAAAAGGTTTGGGGACTGCTGCGTAGTTCATAAGTGCAATTTTTGCAAAAATACCTGCCCTTATTTTCCCGTTCAATGACTTTACTCAACCTCCATAATGAGTTGGTCGTTCAGCTGCGTTACGCTCCAGTTACAAGGCTGCTTCCAGTTCTTTTACCAGTTTTTGAAGTTGAAAATGGCTCAAAACCAATCCGGCAATTTTCCCGGTAAGTGCCGCAGCGAATATAGTGGCGATCATTTTCCACCAGGTAAAAATGGCAAAAAGGCTTCCTATTGACCATAAAACCACAAAAATCACCAGCACGGCGCAGACCGCCATCGATCCTGTTTCACATCCGCAGGCAAAGTAGTTTTTATTGATTTTATCTTCCCATTCTTTTGTGTTTTCGAAGTTTGCAAACTCCAGTTTTATGCGCCGGAATGAATTTTTGATGGTCTTGTCCATCATTAATCTTTCCAACGAAACCTTGTCACTTACGATGTAATTCATATGTGTGGTATTTAAATATGGGTTGATGAGGGGTTGATATTGTTGAGATGTTGAGGGTGGTAACCTAGGCCGAATATGCCAGGAGTTGCCACGCTCAACCCTCAACATCTCAACAATATCAACCTTTTATGGCAAACAAGTATTGGTTGCCTGAGGCGTCGTCGTAATCCAGTTCCAGACTTCACGGGCGTCGTTTTCCGTAAAGTTGGGACCGCCGGAACCGAACAGGATTTCAAGTGCAGGATCTCCCAAATCTCTGGTACCCTCGACGGGGCTCCACATGATGAAATTAGCGGTTTCGTGCCCTTCGTGATTCAAACCGAAGTAGTGGCCGATTTCGTGGATCAATACGTATTGAAAGGCCACTTCAGGGAACCGGGTTCTGAATGTTACGCCAGAAGGAGACTGGAATTGCCGCGAACGGTGCCAGGAAGTCAGCCCATGCGTATCCGGATTTTTATACCCGAAAATGGCGATGTTCAGCACAATGCTTAAATCTTCATTTTCCGAAGGCCTGCCGGCAATTCCAAACAATGCTCTTTGCGAAATGCCTTCCGAGTCTTCCGTCGGTTCTACACCCAATGGAATAAACTGACTTTCACTGATGGCGACATCGATGATTGACCCCCATGTAAAGTTGAGGCCGATCTGGAATCCCTTGCGACGAGCGGTAGTCAGGTAGCGTCTGAAAAGGCTCCTTTTGATCGGGTAAACAGTGAATGCAGCAACTGCCTCCGGCCCGTCTGACAGGAAGGTGTCGATATCGCTTTGTGAAACAGTGGTATTTGTTCCGCGATAAACCACTTCACCCTCATACACCGTCGAAACAAATTTCCCCTCGCAATCTGATATACGGCCGGCAATTGCATGAATATTGAGCACGCCTTCGCGGTGTAATTGTCTTAAAAATTCGCTGGAATGTATGGCCATTCTTCTGGCATCCAGCCTGATGGGCAAACCGACGGGAGAACCGCCCAGACGAGCGCGTCTTTTCGATCTTTCCATCCGTTGGGGATCATCACTGAATGCCTGTTCTATGGCATTTTTTATGATTTCATCCACAGCGGCCTGTGAAATTTGTTCTCTTGGTCCTACATAAAAGATGCCCGGAATTTTGGTGATGCTTGCAAGCACCCGGACTATATTAAAAATGCCCAGCCCGCGAGTAATATCGCATAAATTCAGGGTCAGAATACCGCTAATCAGGTCTTTCAGGCCATCGACGGTATCCCTTATCCATTCTACAATGTCTCTTATCCAATTCAGAATACCCCTCAGGAATCCGAAGATCGCTCCAAAAATCGCGCACATTTCCTTTCCGAAAATACAGAAGGTTCTGCCAAGGCCTGAAAGGAGTTTGTCAATGTCTTCAATAATCCCGATAATATCATCCAGAATGGAAGTAATAAAATCGAAGATATCTTTAACCGTATCGACGATATCATTCCATAAATCCCACAGGGTTTTAAATGCCTGAATCGGGTCGGTAAAAATGCAAACGACAAAAGTGACCAGTCTGTGGATTACTTTGAGTACGAGTTCAATTACGGTGCCTATAATGAACACCACTATTTTACAGACTAATTTGACTACCCATTTCACTACGGTAACCAATACCCAGACCAATACCCGCACCAGAACGGTTACGATCCAGCAGAACCATTTGTTGCAACATGCGCACCACCAATTGCAATCTTGTTCCCTGCATCGCCTTTCTTCCCGGCTTACCCAGTCTTCCACTTGTTGCCATACTTCCTCTTCCACCCATTGCCCAATGTTTTCACATGTTTCTCGGGCCTCGGTGATAAATCGGGTAACAGGAACGAGGACATTCTCTGTTATCCATTTGGATACTTCTCGACATACTGCCATGATAAATTTGGTTTTTGTTGTTGAAAATTTGGAGTGTTTTTTTTCTGATTACCTGGCGACATGAAATATCAGGATCAGCCTTGTACAGCAACAAGACGTTCCATAAATCAGGTATTTCCCCTTTGGGAGATCGTAAGAATCCGATCTATTTCTTGTGAAACTTCAGTATTTCATTATCCGGAGTGGATAATTTCAAGGTGCTGTCTGTTACCTTGAACGTGCTGACTTTTTTTAAAATCGCAGTGTAGGCGCTTGCCTGAGTCATGATGTTCTGCTGGCAAAACATCAGGGTGGAACTGACATTGACGAACTGAATTTCGCATTTTTTGCCAAACTTGTACGCCCCGAAAACCTGGTTGCAGCCGTCATTTCCGGAAAAGCCGCCGTTGTTGTCCAGTGTGAGGATGACTTCAGGTTTGCCGCCGGGCGGTACAGGAGGAAGCGCATCCACCAATGCTGATGAAGGGCCATATTGATCCAATACCCAGGTGGCATTGTATAGTTTTGTTTGATCGCATTTGCAGCCGGTGATATAAACCATTGCTGCCAGCATGACTGAAAAATGCAGGAAAGAGCGGAAACAGGTGATTTTCTGAGCGTTTAACATAATTGGTATAGGAGTTTAAGTGTATGGTGTTTAACCAAAATTTCCAACAAAGATATTGCCTTAACGCACCTGAAAAACCATTTTATTTGTTATTAAGTGATTTTTTATTGCTTTTTAATTCCCGGCCCTGAATGATTCAATACCAAGGGGCACTCAATTGACAACACTCAGCCGGAGCAATGACTTCTGTTAAAGTATTCCCTTTCTTAAGGGGGTAATTTTGTAGCCGAATAACACAACACATCAAATGCTCCCTGCTATGAAATACGCGTCTCTTTTCTATTCCGGCCTGTTTTTATTGGTTTTTTCATCCATAATGAACGGCCAAAATGACAAAGCACTGTTGCGCGAACTGGCAGCAGAAAATCAAAAATCGGTGGAAGCCCTGGCGCTGTACCCCTCGGAAACAAGATTGGCCATCCTCGAAGCCGCCAAATACCCCGAGGTATTGATTAAAATGAACAATACACGCCAAAAAACCGCAGCAGCTTATCGCACGCTGGTAGAGGATTTCCCCCGACCCACACAGGAGGTTTTTTACAATATCGCCCGCTATCCGGGTATGACACAGGAATTGACCGTTAAACAGGAGTCGCCCGCCGCTATCCGGGAAGTATTAAGACAAATGCCCGAAAAAGAACGGGCAGGCGCATATGACGTTGTGCAAAACCAGATGCGCACTTTGTTGAAAATCAATGAACTGGAACTCACCGCACGCCGTACTTTTGAAGATTTGATCTACGATTATCCGCCATCGGCGCAGGCTGCTTTCCGCCAACTCGTCGAACTGCCGGAAGTGCTGGATATCCTCAACGAAGACCTGCGTTTTACGATATTGGTCGGCGATGTGTACCGCTCCAATCCGGCCTGGGTAATCCATAAAACAGACTCGCTCAACCTGGCCGTCGCGCGCAACCATGCCGAAGAACTGGATGAATGGAAAAGCAGCATCGAAAACGACCCGGAAGCGCAACAGGAACTGGAAGCCGCCGCCGGAGAATATGCGAGGGAATATGGGTATGATACGGATGATTACTATGTTGCCGACGATATTTACTACGATGATTACCTCGTTCGCCACCACGCTGTCGTTACATACCACTATTCCTGGTGGTTCGGCTACCCCTGGTGGTACCCCGAACCCATCTGGCGCCCTTACCCCTGGTGGTACCATTCGGGATTTTACCACCACCCGCAATTTGTGGTCGTCTACATGCCTTCCTGGCATTTTATGCACTGGTACTTCGACCGGCCGCAACACCACCAACACTACAGCCACCTGTCTTCTCATTTCGTCAACCACTACTACGGATACCGCCACTCCGGCACCAGTATTTCCATGGGCGTCGGCGCCTGGCACGAACGCAACAGGTCCATTATTTCCGAAGAATGGCTGAGTGACCGAGGCCGCTTGCCCGAACGGATGAAAGAATACGGCCGCTTTGAAGAAAGCAGGCAGGAATACAACGGCCGCAACCCGAAAGCCCCTGTTGCGCCGGAAATATTTCTGGAAAAAAATGCCGCCAAATACCCCGAACTGAACAGGGGCCGCGCACAAGCCGCCGATGAAGTGAAACGGGAACGTGAAACGCAACCCGCCAAACCTTCCGAATGGGCGCCCCGCAAAGAACCCACTCCGGACATACCCAAAACGGAACCCGCACGCGAACCTAAAACCGAGCCTGCTGCAAAACCTAAAACAGAACGTCCGCCCAGGATTCAGTCCACTGTGCCTTCCGAACCGAAGGAAAAACCTCAGCCGCCTAAAACGGATAAACCGCGCACCGAACCTGCCAACAACCGCCCGGTAGAAAAAGCGAACGATTACCACCGCCAGAAATGGGAGGAAAGCCGCAAGGAGGAAACGCAACGGGAACGGCAACCTGCACCGGCGCCTAAAGTGCAGCCGCAAAGGCAGGAGCCTAAACCCAGGACGGATAACAAGGCGAAGGAAGGACAGAGGGAGGTGAATTGATGGGGTCACACATTTGAACTAGGATTAAAACGATTAAAAAAGGATGGTAAGGATTTGGGCTCGGTAGATGGGCGGAATCCTTTAGACCGCATTTTTCCTGCGCATGGCCCCAAATGTTTGAACTAGGATGAATAGGATTAAAAAAGGATGGTAAGGATTTGGGCCCACCTACCGAGCGCAAATCCTTACCATCCTTTTTTAATCCTATTCATCCTAGTTCAAACTTCCCGCCGCCACCTCACTGCGGGGCAAGGACGAGGCGGAAGCCGAGGTTGAAGGCCCGGAAGTCCGGCGCGGCGTAGTTGCGAAGAGCGGCGCGGCAGTACCGCGCGGGGCGGTACCAACTGCCGCCGCGAAACACGCGGAGCGAGCCTTTTTCAGCGCCTTGAGGGTTGACCGGCGTTATTTTCCCCAAATAGTATTCGCCAGACCAGTCGCTGCACCACTCCCAGACATTCCCGCTCATATCATAAAGCCCCAGTTCATTAGATTTTTTTGAGCCTACAGGGTGGGTTTTACTACCAGAATTATCGTCGTACCAGCCCACCTCATCTAATTTATTACTCCCTGCATATTTAAAATTCCTCGATTTTGATCCGCCACGTGCGGCGTATTCCCATTCGGCTTCGGTGGGCAGCCGGTATTTTTTACCGGAAAGGGCGTTGAGTTTTGTCAAAAAAGTCTGCACATCATTCCAACTTACACTTTCTACAGGGCACTTATTACAATCTTTAAACCTGCTGGGGTTACTGCCCATCACTGCCTGCCACTGCTCCTGCGTGACTTCAAATTTGGACATTTCAAAACTGGTCAGTTGAACACGATGCGCAGGCTTTTCATCATCCTCACAGTTCCCGTCTATTTTTTCATCGCAGCCCATCTGGAAAGTGCCGCCAGCTACGGTAATCATGTTCGCGTTTATTTCTGCGAGGACAGCGGCAAGGTCTATTCCGGGAGCCGGGCAGCCATTGTTTTCCAGTGTACCTTTTTCTGTGGGGCATTTATCGTCTTTGTCGGGTATACCGTCACCGTCCTGGTCAGGGCAGCCTTTTGTCTGGGCGGGGCCAAATACTCTGGGGCACTGGTCATCCTTATTCGCCACCCCGTCCCCATCGTCATCCGCATTGGCCTGACGCTCGGCATCGAGCCGTTGTTGCGTGTCAGATTTATCCTGGGCATCCTGCAATTCGCGTTGCAGGAGTTGGTGTGCCTGCTCCAGCAAGGCGGGTAAGTCTGTTCCCGAAGCAGGCATATCCGGGCATTTTGCGGCGGCAGTTAATTTATCTAAAGCAGCGGTATAATCTTTCCGATTCATAAACGCGACACCCTGTGCACGAACCGTTTCATAACATTTTTGCAAAGGGCGTAGTTCTACATTCAGGTATTTCCGAAAATCTGCCGGACGAATGGTCATACGGAGCGGTTCAAAACCCGGAGATGTGATGTTCAATTCTATGGCTGATTTCCGATCCCCGGGTACCCGAATATTAAAAAAGGCGCCCCGGCCAAAATTAGCCGGCGCCAGCCCTTTTGATTCGATTTTGGTAGCGGCCCATTCGTTGAGGTAGAGTGGTCGTTTTGTATCGGCATTGTTGAGTTGGCCGTTGATCGTGATGTCTTGCAGGGCCGGTGGCAACGGCTTAGAAGATTTTGGAGCAATTGCCGGGTCGCAGCCTTTCGCCGCATCCCGCACATACCATAGTTGCAGGGTATCCGGCAACATGGCATTGATTTCCTGTGCCCGGCTGAAATACGCGCAGGCTTCCGAGCGGGGCCGGTAGTTGGCGCCTGCTGGTTTCTGGCCGCTGCGCTCTACCACTTCCCACATGGAGGAATAGGCCTTGTGTATTTTGGCGCCTTCGTTGAAATAGGTGACGGCTGCGTTTTGGAGGAAGGAGATGGAGTCGAGCGGTTGTTTGTTTTCTTCTCCAAATAGTATAACCACATCTTGCGCAATCACTTCAGGGACAGTGATAATTCCATATTCTGATACTTTAGCAGAGTCTTTTGATAAAATCCTTTGGATAGTTGACATCAAGTCATTTTCCAAAGTAACTTCTGGAATTGATTTTTTGCGTGTTAGCCGCGCATTATACCAATTCCAAACACGGGTCTGATGAAATACACTGTCAGCTGATATCATTTGATCTGCTAAAAGCATCTCCTGCATCAGTATTTCTCTAAAAATAGCCCATTCCTCTATGCTTTCTATACAATACTCCTTCCCTTGATAGGTCGCATTCAAACCGCTGCATTCCACCCTCTCCGGCTGCCACCACAACCCCAATCCGCACAACACCAGCCACACCGGCACCGCCCACCACCAGGCCCGGCGCGGGTTCAGGAAAGCGTATCCTTTTTCCCGCAGGTGTTTTTTCCAGTCTTCCGGCACTTCAAACTGCTCCGGCGTGAGTGAGCGCCCTGGATCGAGCATGCGCAGCACCATAAAATCGGCGGGCTGTCCTGCGGCGAGGCGGGCGGCAATCTCGCCCTGGAGTTCTTTTTTGCGCGCAGCATCGCGGGTGTACAGCCACTCGTTCAGCGCGAGGTTCATCGCGTAGTCGTCGTAGGCCGCGCTGCCTTCCGGCGGCGGGTTCTGCGCCAGCAGGCGGTGCAGGCCTTCGCGGAGGCGGTAGTGCGTTT
>JADLCC010000345.1 GCA_020847425.1 Saprospiraceae bacterium | reverse complement strand
TGGAAATGGGAGGGTGCTGCGCATCACTTTTTCCGGCAATCAAAACCGCAAGCGCACCAGCCTGTTGCGCAAATGCCGCTTTGGTGGCAACGGGACACGTTCCTTCCCAAACAACGGCTATCTTCCCTGACAAAGAAATACCATTATCTATACAAGCCGACGAATCGGCATTGCCGACCCAGACCAGAGGCGCACAAATATCTTCATCCATGACATCTTTCCAGTCGGAAATGCCGTATCCGCATTCGAAAACATATAAGGTGGCGGAAAATGAGTTGGAAGAAATCTGAAGTTGAAGACCCGATTCCTTAATCTCGGCGCCCTGGCCATGCGCTGGAAAAGTAAAGACCGAAAGCATCAGAAAGGCAAAAAGGAGGCCTGTAAGGGTAGTGTTTCCGGTCATTTTGAAATGTTTGGTTTAACGAAATGTATCAAAACCAAAGATAGCCGAAGGCATCGATCGCAAACTCCAAAAGACTGATACCGCCTATTTTAGACAAAAGAAAAAGGCATAGATTTAACCGGCTCTACGGTACAATCTACGCCTCTCTCACTTCTCACCTCTCACTTCTCACCTCTCACCTCTCACCTCTATTTCAGTATGTGTTTCACCCGAGGCCTATGCGGCGTAATATCGCCCAGTCTCGCTTTTTTCGCTTCTTCAAAATCCGTAAATCCGCCTTCGAAGAACACGATTTCCGCATCGTCTTCAAAAGAAAGGATGTGGGTCGCCAGGCGGTCGAGGAACCAGCGGTCGTGGCTGATAATCAGTGCACAACCGGCAAAGTTTTCGAGCGCTTCTTCCAGTGCCCGCAGGGTATTGACGTCGATGTCATTGGTCGGCTCGTCGAGCAGCAGCACATTGCCGCCGTCTTTGAGCGTCATGGCCAGGTGCACGCGGTTGCGTTCGCCCCCGGAGCATACGCCGAGTTTTTTCTGCTGATCGGCGCCGGCGAAGTTGAACCGGGAAAGATAGGCCCGGGCATTCACGCTGGTATTGCCCACCTGGATAATGTCGTTGCCTTCGCTGACGATTTCATAAATCGTTTTATCGGGCAGCAGACCTTTATGGCTCTGGTCCACATAACTCATTTGTACTGAATCACCTATGATCACCTCACCAGTGTCTGCCTTTTCCTGTCCGGTGATGATTTTGAACAGGGTCGACTTACCTACACCGTTAGGTCCGATGATGCCGACGATGGCATTTTTAGGAATATCCAGATTTACGTTTTCAAACAGAATGCGGTCGCCGAAGGCCTTACTCACGTTTTTCAATTCGATGACTTTATCGCCAAGGCGCTGACCCGTAGGGATAAACAATTCGAGTTTGGACTCTTTCTCGCGGGATTCTTCACCAGCCATTTTTTCATAGGCACTCAAACGAGCCTTGCCTTTTGCCTGCCTGCCTTTGGCGCCCATGCGCACCCATTCCAGTTCGTGTTCGAGTTGTTTGCGGCGCTTGTCCTCCTGTTTTTCTTCCTGTGCCATGCGCTTGGTTTTCTGATCCAGCCAACTGGAGTAGTTGCCTTGCCATGGAATTCCCTCACCGCGGTCGAGTTCGAGGATCCAGCCCGCAACATTGTCCAGGAAGTAACGGTCGTGCGTTACTGCGATGACAGTGCCGGGGAAACTCTGCAGGTATTGTTCCAGCCAGGCCACAGATTCCGCATCCAGGTGGTTGGTCGGCTCATCGAGCAGCAGGATATCCGGCTGGCTGAGCAGCAGTCGGGCCAGTGCTACCCGGCGGCGTTCACCACCGGAGCAAATTTTTATCGGCCGGCTATCTTCCGGACAGCGCAGGGCATCCATAAATACGCCGAGGCGATAGTCGAGTTCCCAGCCGTTGTTGTGTTCGATCTGTTCGAGCACTTCTCCCTGACGTTCAATGAGTTTCATCATTTCATCGTCGTCGGTCACTTCGCCGAGTTTATTGCCGATATCTTCATTTTCCTGCAATAAATCAACAATATGCTGCACGGCTTCTTCCACGATCTGCCGAACCGTTTTGGATTCATCGAGGTCCGGCTCCTGAGCGAGGTACCCGATTTTGAACTGTTTTTCAAACTCGATTTTGCCTTCGTAATTCTGGTCGATCCCTGCGATAATTTTCAACAGAGTGGATTTACCCGAGCCGTTCAGACCGAGCACACCAATTTTTGCGCCGTAGTAAAACGACAACCAAATATTTTTTAGCACTTGTTTTTGCGGCGGGAACGTTTTATTCACGCCGGACATGGAGAAGATTATTTTTTCAGACATACACTGTTCTAGAAGTGAGAGGTGAGAGGGTGAGAAGTGAGAGTATCCCACTTGGCCATGGTTGAAGTTTTAGTTTGGGTATTTCAGGTAAATAATTATGAGCGCAATATTTTTCAATTTACAAAATGTCAAATAAAACCGATTAAGCCCAATCATGCCACTTCCCCACAAATTACAAGCCTGTAACACTCAAACTAAAACTTCAACCATGGCCAAGTGGGATACTCTCACCTCTCACTTCTCACCTCTTCAATTTGGGCGGCGCAAATGTCGGTTGAAGTGCGCAGAGTTTATAGAAAAAATCAAAAGTTGCGACGGATTTTTCATTTGGGTAGGCGTATTGCACAGACTTTCGCATTTTTGCAACGACAAAACGAGAGGCGCTTTCAATTCCTTGATAATCAATAAAAAAGACAACTTAAATGCGAATTATCGGTGAAATTCAACACCCGACCTTAAAAATCACCATTTTCAAAATGGGGGAGCGCACCAGTGTGAAATTTGAAAACGAAAGGTACGAACAGACTTACAAACTCGGCGCCGATGAAAGATTTTCAAAAGCAGAAACCATAGAACAATGGATGGATGCACTTTTTCTGGAAAATGTGCAGCGCACTTTCCAGCAGATGCACCAGGCCCAAATGAGCGCCATGAGTCGTTTTTTTCCGTCCGAATCAGAAAACCTGTTCGAAGAAATAATATGAAATCTACAGACCGATGACATTAAAAAATAGTCTCACAAGTGTCCTTTTCGTATCATTGCGCTGTTTTTCAATAACTTTTTTTCAAAATCCGATGCACACTAACAACATGAAACGACTGTTGCTCGCGCTGATTGCCTTCACACCTGCCCTGTTTTTTGCCCAAACTGGAAAAAACAACAGGCCACTTTTCGACAAAAAATCCATTGGTGAAATACGCATTACCCTGCCTGCCAAAAACTGGGTAAATGCCCTCGATTCCATGCGCATTTATGGTATGGGCCTGATGTCCGGCAGTATTACCGTCGACGGCGCCAAATACGATGGGGTAGGGGTTCGCTTTCGCGGCGACAAATCCTACCAGACCGGGCTGAAAAGAAATCCGTTTACCATTAAACTGAATTACGCCAACCAGGACCAGAACCACCAGGGATATCCGGCGCTCAAACTTTCCTCAGCATTGCGCGATCCCAGTATGGTGCGGGAAGTGCTTTTCCACGAAATAGCGGGCAAGTACATGCCCTCTTCACAGGCTTCGTACACCAAATTATATGTCAATGAGGAGTATATCGGTGTGTATGTAAACCTGGAAAGTGTTGACAAACAATTCCTTGAATCACATTTTGGCTCCAGCGGCAATACTTTTTTCAAAGCCGGTGTAGACTACAAACCGGAAACCCCGACCACCTGCAAGCAGAATATTTTCGGATCACTGGAATTTGAAGATAACCTGGATTGCTACAAAGGCAATTTTGAAATGGTCTCCGAATCGGGCTGGAATGAATTGCAGGATTTTACCCGGGTGCTGAATAAAGAGACCGACAAAATCGAACGTTTGCTGGATGTCGACAACACCCTATGGATGCTGGCGCTCAACAATGTTATGGTCAATCTGAGCAGCTATTCGGGCAATTACAGCCAGAACTACTATCTGTATAAAGACAACAATGGCCGTTTCCAGCCTATTCATTGGGACCTGAACCTGGCGTTCGGCAGTTTTAAAAATACCGGAAGAGGCAGTGACCTGGAAATCAAGGACTTGCAAAACCTCGATCCACTGCTGCATATGGATAATCCTTACAAGCCGCTCATCAGTCAACTACTGAAGGATTCCTATTATAAAAAAGTGTACCTCGCTCATATCCGCCAGATTGTGGAAGAAAATTTCCAGAACGGTAGTTATGAAAAACGGGCACAGGAGTTACAGGGTATGATTGTTGTCCCTTATAATGACGATCCGAATAAGGCATATCCGCTCGATGATTTTCAACGCAGTCTTCGCGAAACAGTTGGTCGGAAAAGTAAAATTCCGGGTATTGTTGAACTCATGTCCAAACGCGCGCGCTTCCTGAACTCGCACCCGGAACTGACGGCGCTCCCATCATCGGTAACCAATGTAGAAGTGCAGGGCAGGGGCAAATTTGAAAACCAAAAACTCAACGCTTTCCGTATCGTGGCCAAAGCCGACCGTTTCCCCAAACGCCTGCTGGTGCACTACCGGTACAGCAATACGGAACCCTATTTGGTTGTTCCTATGAACGAAGAAGCATCCAACGACATGCCGTCAGGCATGAAATCCTTCTCTGTAATCATAGAAGCAAAATCGATGGACGCGGTGCTGGATTACTACATTATTGCTGAAAATGCCGGTACTGTTGCGTTTGTTCCTTCCAATTATATGAACAAACCTTATATGGTCAAATTGAGTGATTTGAACAAATAGGAGCTGGATCCACGGAAGATTCAAACATGTGCTATCCATGATTTTGGGACGAGAAGACTGCGAAACAGTCAAATTGTGTGTTATACAACATCCGTAGAGTAATTCAAACACATAGGCACATAGAAAACATAGCGTAGAGTACGCTTAACTATGTTTTCTATGTGCCTATGTGTTTGAAAAATGCCGCGCTCGGCAAATAGAGCAAATAGGGTACTGTAAAAAATTACTTCCTACTGCTTCCTCCGAAACGGTATCCGATCGAAATGTACAGCGGGATATCCCAATTGGCAATGGGTATGTCAGAAATATCCTCTTGTTCGCCGGATGCAGCGTCTGTCAGTTCAAATAACAGCGCGCGGCCAAAACCTGTCCCGAAATCAAAAATCAGGCGCTCGTTTTGAGCCACCACTTTTCCGCCCAGAATGAACCCTAATGAAAATTTGTTCATGTCAACCTGGTCGCCTTCCAGCGTAAATCTTCCGCCCTTGTAACGGGTGTATCCTCCGATATAGAAGCCATTCAGCCCTTTTTCGGTTGGATTGAGGTAATAACGGCCATTTACGCCGAGCCGGTAAACCTGCCCTTTGTAATCGCCATCGTTGAATAAATTGAGTTTGTCCCACCCAAATCCGGGCGTTACTTCAATACCGAAATTGTCTTTCACGCCAAATTCGACAGATGCGTTGATGTTGTTGAACAACAGCCCTAATGGATTGACTTTAATGTCTACCTGAGCCTGGATCGAACTCGTGCAGAAAAGGCAAAAAAGGGCAAGCGGAATTAATGTGGATTGTTTCATACAGCTTACATTTTAGTGTTTAAATGATGGAGCAAAATTATGGGCTGTATAAATTAGCGCAAGAGCAGCGCCGGACTTTGACTTTTATTTAAAATATTTTGTATTTTTTAGTGGTTGAATTGTTAAAATATTAATATGATTGGCGCCTTGTTTCCCCATTAAAATAGAATTGCTCCTGCGATACTTTATCGCAGGAGCAACCCAAAAAATATAAAAAATGCCCGTTAAATCGCGGGATCGGCCGGTGTATTGGCATTGTTGTCGCGTTCTACGGTCGGGTAGGGGTAGAAGTTGCGACTGCGTTCGGAGCCGGCGTCATTGGGACCAGGCCGGTTGAAGCGCCGACTGTCCTCCAGTTTCATACCAGTCATGTACAATTCGATACAGCGTTGGCGGTAAATTTCGAACAAAATGGATTCGGCTGTAACGGGCCCAGCATAAGCATTCAATTTTGCCGTAACACCAAATGGATCTGTCGTTTTGGTCATTACGGTATTCAGTGCGTTCACAGCTTCTGTCAACTGATTCAGGCGGGCATGGCATTCTGCCTTGATTAAAGCGACTTCACCGGGCAAATAAACCGGAATCTGATCAGCATCACTTTTGAAATAGCCCTGCACTTTCACCGGCACCGTATTATTTCCAAGGTAGTAAGCAATTCGCGCGTCCAGAACGTTTGGCTTCAAGGTATCCGGTAAGCCGAAATTGGGTAAACCGTTATAGGTATTGTTGTTGACCAGCGAAGTTCTGAAAACAGGGTTCTGGCTTACAGCATCGTACCTGAAAAACGATTTTTTGCTCAGGTCGACATTGTTGGCAGCAGCCAGCGCATCCGAATACTTGCCCAGCATCAGATTGTAGCGGGCAAGCAGGGCGTAAATGGCATTTTTCATGTCAATATCGGTGCCCACTTTTACATTGAAAAAAGTGGACGGAGTGACTGTTTGCATGATCGTCGAAGCGCCATTCAGCAATTCAACGGCCTCTTCCAGGGCAGCCTGGCGGGTTTTAAAAGTGGGGCGTTTACCTGACAAAAAGGCGTCGGCGCTCACTACTTCCGTGGGTACCTGCTCCCAGAAAATAGCCATTGTTCCGATGGATAAGGCTTTGAAAAAATGTCCGTACACCTGAATCATTTCAGTCGTACCAGGCTCCCGTACATTGCTGTAATTGTTGATCAGCAGTTGAGCGTTTGCCTTTGTAATGTTACAACTCGTCCAGACATTCCGCAAAAACGCGTTGCTCCCTCCCACATTACCTTTTCCTGCTTCAAGAGCAGCCAGTTCGCCATTGCCTGTATTGATCACATACAATTCCTTCGTTGTCAAGCCATTGGATGAAATAGCGTTGTACAGCGCACTTGTCGCACCAACGGAAAACTCTTTTTTGATACCGACGATAAGCGCAGTAAGGCCTTCTGCGGTTTGCACGACCTGTCCGCCATCGGCAGCATTCGGATTGAAGAACTCCTTTTCACAGCCGGCTAAAAAAAGCAGCATTGGGCTGAGGAGTGTGATGAGTATTTTTTTCATTGTAAAAATGATTTTTTTAGTTAAAAACCGGCTCCTTTTGAGCCTTTACACAACGTTTATCTTAAAAACGGCCTGCTATCCGCACTGAAAAACTGCGCGGAATCGGTACGCTACCAAAATCATCACCGCGTACGCGGTCGTTTTGACCGGCAGAATTGGTCTCCGGATCGAATCCCTGGTAATCATCAAATGAAAGCAGGTTGCGACCCAAAAAGCCCACACTTAAATCCTCAAAGTTTTTACCGACACGACCGAAACTGTAACTAAGTCCGATCTCACGAAGTTTGATGTAAGAAGCATCTTCGATGTGCTCTTCCTGAATACGTTGGCCGGTAACACCGCCTGCAATGGAAGAAACATAACCGCGTGGCAATTCTCCTTTGAGTTCCTTTTCTGCAATTTCGCCGAAGCCGACATTATTGCTCGTAATCCGGTTCCAGTTGTAAATATCACCACCCATAAACGCGTCAAACTGAAAATTGAGGCTCAGTTTTTTATACGAAAGCAAGGAACTCAGCGAACCGATCCAATCTGGCGTCGGGTCGCCGATGACCTTGCGGAGCTCCTGCGTACCTGTTGTCAGCGGCTGCCCATTTGCATCCCTGACTGGCACATAAACACTTCCACCATAACTGTAAATGCGATCTTTCAATGCCCCGGTAGGCAAATTGGCTTCGTTATAAGCGGACTCTACATAAACCAGTCCGCGTTCCGGCTGTGCCAGACCCTGTGAAGTCAGCAACAGTGAACCGTCATCGTTGCGCGCATAATAGCGACCAAAGAAAACGCCAAAAGATTCTCCATTCAGTGCAGACTGCGCACCATCAGAACCGCGCAGCGCCAGAACACCATCAATGCCTGATACTTTATTGCGGTTAGCGGAGAAATTAAATCCCATGGTCCAATTGAAATTCGTACTGCGAACAGGTTGCACGGTAAGCAGCAGTTCAATCCCCTTGTTGTTCATCGTGCCGGCATTGGTAACGATGCTGGTACCGCCTATAGAAGGAGGCAGCGGCCTGTTGAAAGCCAGGTTGTCGATATCCTGGTTGTATACAGTCATGCTAAGACCAATCCGGTTGCGCAGCAAAGCAAGATCGATACCGGCTTCCGTTTCCGTCATCCTTTCTGGTGCAACATCGGGATTATTCAGTGCCGTAGGCGGCAATACCGCAGGCAGACCCACCAGGTTGCTACCCGGGAAGTTGTTGAACCTGTCGTAAGCGCCAATGCCGGTCAGGTTACCTGCCTGTCCATAAGATGCGCGTAATTTGAGTGTACTCAGCACCTTTTTCAGGTTGCTGTTTTTTAACAGATCCGAAGCCACCCAACTCATACTGGCTTTCGGGTAAAAATTGTTCTGATTTTCCTTGGAAAAGGCAGAAGCGCCGTCAATACGTCCCGCTACCGTGAGGAACAATTGGTTTTTAAACCCAAAAGTTTCCTGTAAAAAATAGCCGTTCAGAGAGAACTGGGAAATAGACTGTACAGGCAGTTTGAACAGGTTGGAAGCGGCCGAAATATTTCGGATCAATGGCGCCAGGTCTCGCCCTTCCACGGACGCGAAATCCGATTGCGCATATTGATATTGATAACCGCCGGTTGTCACGGAACTGATGTGATCGCCAAGACTGGCTTCGTATGTCAGCAAAAGGTCGCTGTTGATCTGACTGACATTGCTGACCGCAACACCCACATATCCATCGGGAAAAAAGTCCGCTGAAACACCCGCATAAGGTACACGCGGATGCAATTCATTGCCTTGCAGCGAATAATTGTCGGCTCCAAGTGTGTAGTCCACCCGGAAACCTTTAAAAGGAAACAATTTCAGGCTGATATCGCCGATAGTGCGATTGGTTCGTTGTGTAATATCAAATGTTTCAAGCACTGTTAACGGGTTCATGCGTACCAGTTCTACCTGCTTCAAGGTACCGTCGGCGCTGCGGTCGGTAATATCCCAAACATTGTCGATGATGAACATCGTACTGATGGGGCTGAAAAAATTGTTTCCGTTGGGCATGTCCCGGCTTTTGCTCAGGGTATATCCAAGGCCGGCCGACAGGGTAGCCCAACTGCTCAGTGTCTGGTTAAGCCGCAGACGACCCGTGTACTTTTTAAAGTTGGTATTCAGGATGATACCATCATTGTTGCCATAACCGAAAGAAGCATAATAATTGCTTTTGTCCGTACCGCCTTTTACAGACAGGTAGTTGTCGGTCCCGAAAGCCGTCTGAAATATATTGTCCTGATAATCATACCGTTTTACATCGTATTGATCAGTTACCAATAAGCGGTTTACCGGCCCTACTTTTACAAAATTGGCATTCATTTGAGTCAGTTGTGCCTCTGTCAGGCCCACATTCAACAGAATGGTCAGGCGGTCCTGAGCGGTTTCGAGCCGGTCATTGCCCTTCACCCCGAAACGTTTGCTGTAATCGGACATGAATACTTTTTGGCGCAACTGGCTCATGCTGGCACTGGTGCTGAATTCAATACTCGGCTTGCCTGTACGACCTCTTTTGGTAAAAATCTGTACCACGCCATTGGAAGCCCTGGAGCCGTACAAAGCAGCGGCAGAAGCGCCATTCAGGACTTCACTCCGCTCTATGTCATTGGGATTGATATCCACCAGTCGGTTCTGACCTGCCGAGAAACTGGTAGTCATAGCGTCCGCGCTGCGGTTGATGACGTTTTGAGACGAATTGTCGACGATAACCCCGTCGACGATGTAAAGTGGATCAGACGAACCTTTGATGGAACTGGCCCCGCGCAGACGGATAGAAAAGCCTCCGGATGGGTCGCCGGAGTTCTGACTGATCTGTGCGCCGGCGACTTTGCCGGAAAGTGCGCCCAAAGGATTGACGCTGCCGCTTTTTTCAAATGTACGGCCGTCGACAACACCGATTGAATTGCCCAACTGGCGCCGGGTTGCGGTAGGCGAGCTGCCGGTTACAACAACCTCGTCGAGGTTGAGGATGTCGCCGCCCAGTGTAATATCCTGAACCAGGTTGTTCTTGCCCTGTGTAATACTTACTGAGATACGCGACGACTGGAAACCGAAATACTTAACCTCCAGGTTGTAGGTGCCTTCAGGCACTGCGCCACTCAGGTTGTAAAACCCGCGATCATCCGTGTAAGTACCTTGTCGCACTTCACTAAGGAGTATGGTGGCTCCAGCAACAGGCGCACCGGAATCGTCGGTTACAGTACCTTTAATGCTGTAACTGACGGATTGGGCCGACAAAACAAGCGGCCAGGCAAACAGGAGCAATAATGCCATGCACCTGCAAAACATTAAATAATTCTTCATACGAAACAAAGTTTGGA
>JADLCC010000344.1 GCA_020847425.1 Saprospiraceae bacterium | reverse complement strand
GGGCGGGTACGAAAACATTGAGGGCGTGTCCGCCGCACTTCGCACGGTTCGCAACCGCGGGTTTGAAGAAGCCTATGCAGTGGTGAAAGACGCGAAGGGGAACCTGACGCGGATTAAGTAATACAAAGGGAAAAAAAAGGGCAAGAGGCAAAAGGCAAAAAGCAAGGCGAGCCATTAAATCTCTCCGAGCGGCCATTGCCTTTTGCTCTTTGCCTTTTGCTTTTTTTTCAAAGCATGGCAGCGTTTCGAAACACACGACCGTTTCTATTCTGTTCTGATGTAAAAAGTGATCGCCAGAGCGGTCTTAAAAATAAAGCAGGTTTTTTTAGTTGGTTTTGTTTGTTGCAATGGGCACGCTGAATGCGTGCCTTTTGTATTTTAGACCATGATTCAACTCCTGCACGCTTCACACTGGCTACGCACTTCGGAACTAGTTGCGGACTTCGCACTTCGCACTGACGACTTCGGACTTGCTACAGACTTCGCACTTATTACAGACTTCGCACTGACGACTTCGCACTTCGGACTTTTTCTATCTTTGCGCCCCTATGCGGGTTTTTACCGACTTACATCAACTGCCACATTTTCAGAAAACCGTTGTCACCATCGGTTCGTTCGACGGAGTGCACCTCGGTCACCGGCGTATTCTCGAACAGGTACGTTCGCTGGCGCTCGCCTGCGGCGGAGAGAGCGTCGTGATCACATTTGACCCGCATCCGCGAACGGTGCTGCGGCCCGATGAAAAACACTTTAAACTGCTGACCTCCACTGCTGAAAAAATTATGCTGCTCGAATCATCGGGTATCGATAATGTGGTGGTGGTGCCCTTTTCGCTCGATTTCGCGCACCAAAGCGCCAGCGATTATGTGGAGGCATTTCTGATTAAAAAATTCAATCCCCGGTATATCGTCATCGGTTACGACCATCGTTTCGGCGCCAACCGGGAAGGCAATATTTCGTTTTTAAAAAAATATGAAACCGAAGCAGGGTTTGAGGTGGTGGAAATTCCCGCGCAGGAGATTGATGAAATTGCCATCAGTTCCTCCAAAATCCGCAAAGCGCTGGATATCAGTGATATCCGTCTCGCCAACCGCCTGCTCGGACACCCTTTTTCCTTCTCCGGCGAAGTAGTGTACGGCAGGCAAATAGGCCGCACCATTTCCTTCCCTACCGCCAATATCGCTATTGCAGATCCCAATAAACTGATCCTGCCACAGGGTATTTACGCTGCGCGCATCAGCAGTACCTTGCCGGAGCCCGACGGCCGCAAGGGCGCCGAAGCCATGCTGTATATCGGCAACCGGCCGACCATTGAAAACGGTGATACTTCCCAAACCATCGAGGTGAATATCCTCGGCTTTGACGGCGACCTGTACGGCCAAAACCTGTCGGTGGAAGTGATCGACTTTATCCGGCCCGATCAAAAACTGGATGGACTGGAAGCACTGCAGGCTCAGATCGAAGCAGATAAGCAGGAAATTCTACGCCGCCTCGAAATGGAAAAAACAACACCCGCAGCATTGGCAACAGCAACCGCTGCGCCGAGCGTAGCAGTGGTTATCCTGAACTACAATACCCGCAGGCACCTCGAAGAATACCTGCCTTCCGTGCTGACCAATAGTCCGGGCGCCCGCATTGTCGTGGCCGATAATGGCTCTCCCGACGACTCTGTCGATTTTTTGCAGCAACACTATCCGCAGGTAGAAGTGCTTGATTTACAACACAATTACGGTTTTGCACAGGGCTACAACGAAGCATTGAAACAGGTTAAGGCAGATATATACGTCATTCTCAACTCGGATGTGGAGGTGACGCCGGGCTGGATTACGCCCATTGTGGAGGCCATGCAGCGGGACACCACGATGGCCATAGCGCAGCCAAAAATCCTGGCCTGGACCGAAAAAAAACGTTTTGAATACGCCGGTGCTGCCGGGGGCTGGATCGATTATCTTGGGTATCCTTTTTGTCGGGGCCGCATTTTTAACCACAGAGAAGAGGACCGGGGGCAATACGATCAGCCGCAGGCCTGTTTTTGGGCTGCGGGAGCGGCGTTTTTTATCCGTGCCGATTTGTACCACGCATTCGGTGGGTTCGACGGCGACTATTTTGCACACAATGAAGAGATCGACCTTTGCTGGCGGGTCAAAAGGGCCGGCTATTCCGTATGGTGCATTCCACAGTCGGTGGTGTACCACCTGGGCGGCGGCACATTGCAGTATGAGAGTCCGCGCAAGGTTTTCCTCAATTTCAGAAACAGCCTGTACAGTTTGCTGAAAAATGAGCCCTGGGGCAAATTATGCTGGCTGCTGCCGGCCCGGTTTCTGCTGGATGGCCTTGCAGGCGCCCGATTCGCGGCAAAAGGACAGTTTCGGGCGATCTGGTCCATCGTAGAAGCCCATTTTTCATTTTATTCCAATTTGCCTGCTCTGGTCACGAAAAGAAAAAATGTGTCGGCGCTGCTGGCGCAATACCGGATCGGGCCGGAAGACAAAACCGGCGTGTACAAAGGGAGCATCATCGTTGCACATTACCTGCACCGGATCAAACAATTTTCAAAACTACATTTTAAGTGAAATACGAATTACTGCATGAAGACGAGCACCTGCTGGTGGTACACAAACCGGCCGGTTTGCTCACTATTCCCGACCGGGCCGGCAACAAAGACAGCCTGCTCGGGGCGCTGGAGCGCCGCTACGGCAAGGTCTTCGTCGTGCATCGCCTCGACCGCGAAACGAGCGGTATTCTGTGTTTCGCCCGGAACGCGGAGTCGCACAGGAACCTGTCGCTCCAATTTGAACACCATACGGCCGATAAATTCTATTTTGCCCTGCTGGATGGCGAATCGCACCACGAAGAGGGTGAAATTGATAAGCCGATCGGAGAACATCCGGTTATTCCCGGCAAAATGGCCATTGTAAAAACCGGCAAACCCTCGCTTACTTTTTACCGGGTAATCGAGCGTTTCAAACGGTTCACCCTGGTAGAGGTACTGATCAAAACGGGGCGCACCCACCAGATCCGGGTGCATTTCAGCAGCATCGGTTATGCGCTTGCCGTGGATGCGCTGTACGGCCGCCGTCCGGCTTTCTTTTTATCTG
>JADLCC010000343.1 GCA_020847425.1 Saprospiraceae bacterium | reverse complement strand
TTCACCAAAATGCCACTCACGATTCACGCCTCACGACTCACGATTCACGATTCACCACTCACGATTCACCACCCACAACATGAACTTAGAAAAATACCTCGTGGTAGCCGGAATGCCCGGTGTACACAAAGTGACTGCTACCCGCAGCAATGGATTTGTGATCGAAGACCTGAATGAAGGCCGTAGCCGCTTTGTACCCATGCGTCAGCAACAGGTAACTCCGCTGGCAACTGTCGGCATATATACCTACACCGACGATGAGGGCGAAAACACCATCCCGCTGGCCGATGTATTTCAAAAAATGCTCGACCAGGTCGAAACCATTCCTCCGGTCAGCCTCGACTCGAACAGTGCGGCTTTTCGCGCTTATTTTACTGCAGTACTGCCCGAGCACGACCAGGATCGGGTCCACATCAACGACATCAAAAAGTGCATCAAGTGGTTCAAATACATGCAGGAAAAAGGCATTTTTGAAGAGGTGAAACGCGAAGAAGCGGCCTCTAAACCGGAAACCACAGAAACCGCAGCGCCTGCCGAAGAAACCGCGGAGAAAGATTAATTGTCCACCAGAACGCACTGAAGGAAAAAGGCGGGGTCTCATAAGCAACTGTACAATTTTCAACTACTAATGAGGCACCCTCCTGATCACAAGGGCATCGAAAGATCATGTACAAAAATAAAAAAGTTGTTGTCGTACTGCCGGCCTACAATGCCGCCAAAACCCTCGAAAAAACCTACCGGGAAATCCCTTTTGATTTGGTAGACGAGGTAATCCTGTGCGACGACCATAGCCGCGACAACACGGCAGAACTGGCCCGCAGCTTGGGCATTCAGCACGTCATCGTGCACGAAAAAAATACGGGTTACGGCGGCAATCAAAAATCGCTGTACAACAAAGCCCTCGAAATCGGCGGCGACATCGTTATCATGCTGCACCCCGATTACCAGTACACGCCCAAACTGATTCCTTCCATGGTCAATATCATCGGAGAAGAGTTGTATCCGGTGGTGCTGGGTTCGCGGATCCTCGGTATGGGCGCGTTGAGGGGCGGTATGCCGATGTACAAATACATCGCTAATCGTTTTCTTACGCTGGCACAAAACTTGTTGATACGGTATAAATTATCGGAGTACCACACGGGTTACCGGGCCTTTAGCCGGCCTGTGCTGGAAACGATCCGGTTCAACCAGAATTCCGATGACTTTGTGTTCGACAACGAAATGCTGTCGCAGATTGTGTACGCGGGCTTCGATATCGGGGAGGTGACCTGCCCGACCAAATATTTTGAAGAAGCCTCGAGTATCAATTTCAAACGCAGTATGAAATACGGACTGGGCGTACTGCGGGTGTCGGTCATGCACTTCTTCCAACGGATGGGCATTGTTAATTTACCGATGTACCAAAAAAAGTGAAAACCCGGAAATGGGTTGTTCCTTGAGGGTACGGCGGGATTCTGTTAAGCATTAACAAACGTTGTGAATTATTGTGTGGCGATAGTTAAATTTTTTGCAAATACCCGAAACTTTGTTTGGAACCATGGGTTATTTATCCATAATTTGCACACAGATTTAATAAAACCGATTCCTTTCATCAATGTAAGCCCCCTTTCAAGTGACATCTTAATCAAGGTTTATGAAAAAAAAATTACTTCTTTTCGTCTTCGTGTTAGCTGGAATAGCGGTTCAGGCCCAAAGTGCTTCCCGGGCCGACCTCTCCGTTTATCCCAACCCTGCCACCGATTTTATCTCCGTACAGGATAACCACGACGCTGTTGGCCAGATCGTTATTTTTAGCATCGTCGGCCGCCGCGTCAAAGAATTTGAATACGTCAAAGGCGACCAGTACTACATCTCCGACCTCAGCAAAGGCATGTACCTGGTGCAGTTGATCGATAAGAACAAACGTATCCTGACGACACAAAAAATGGAGAAACGCTAAGGCGTTTTTTGTTCTGTATATATTAAAACCCGTTTTGCGGCCAGCCGGCTGCAAAACGGGTTTTGTATTGGTGGTGGGGGGTCAATTTGGAAAACTAATCTTTGTAAAATTCAAAGAAAACGTATCCGTCGGAACACCGCTGCTGCTGCTGCTGCCGGATGTCTGATAACTCGTAATCAAAACATTTTCCAGTTCGATTTCCATGTAGTCCCCGCCACTTTTTCTGACGTGCAACACCGCTTTTTTGATGTGTGTGCCCTGCGCGCAGAACAGCGCAATTTTGGCGGAAGATCTTGGTGTATTATTGCATGAAACCTGGATCGTTTGGCCTGCGCGGTCCAAAGAATAGGAATTAAGATCGATCCAGCCTTTGTGCGCTTTATCCTTCGTCTCTCCTTGAATACCTTCAAGTTTCAAGAAAAAATCAACTGCCGCCGTCGGCGCTTTCGGAGTAACAGCAGGGCGTGTGAAAGAACTGGCAACGACGACCAGCAGTAATGCGAAAAAAGGAAACAGAATTTTCATTGTTGTTTGTTGTGTTAATTGGTTTTGAAAATGTGAAATCTGTATACCTGTGTCTGCTGGTGAAAATATGTACCCAGCCAACTGTGATTTTTTTTTCGCCCAGCGCAGCGACGGGGTGGCTCGAAGCCACCCCGTCGCTAGTGTAGCATCCATGCCAAAAGCAAACGAAGCCACCCCGTCACTAGGTGCAGCATCCTGCCAAAATGCAAACGAGTCTGCCCCAAACCAATGGAACAGACTCGCTTGTGTATAGTGAGGCGGTGACTCCAAGTCACCGCCTCACTGCGTACGATACCAACCCTTATTTCTTCTCCTCTATCGGAGCCACCTGCTGCGAAATCGCATCCGGCGCTTTTTGCTCCATTTTCGGTTCAGGTTGCTTCATGTTAGAACCACTGTGGTCGCTGCCCATGTGACCGCCCAGGATCGGAGCGATGGTCAGGCCGACCAGGCAGGTCAGTTTGATCAGGATGTTCATGGAAGGACCGGAAGTATCTTTGAACGGGTCGCCCACAGTATCGCCGGTAACCGCCGCTTTGTGCGGATCGGAACCTTTGTAGAACATCTGGCCGTTGATTTCAACACCTTTTTCGAAAGATTTTTTCGCGTTGTCCCATGCGCCACCGGCATTGGACTGGAAAATAGCCCACATGACGCCGCTCACGGTTACGCCGGCCATATAACCGCCCAGTGCTTCTGGTCCCATCAGGAAGCCTACCGCAATCGGGGTGATGATGGTGATGAGGCCCGGAGGCATCATTTCGCGCAGTGCAGCGCGGGTCGAAATTTCAACGCAACGCTGGTAGTCGGCTTTGCCGGTACCTTCCAGCAGTCCCGGAATTTCGCGGAACTGGCGGCGCACTTCTTCCACCATATCCATGGCGGCGCGGCCTACACTTTGCATCGCGAAAGCGGAGAACACCACCGGGATCATACCGCCCAGGAACAAGGCAGCGAGTACGTCGGCTTTAAAGATATTGATACCCTCGATACCTGTGAAATTCACATAAGCCGCAAAAAGGCCCAGTGCAGTCAGTGCAGCGGAAGCGATGGCAAAACCTTTGCCGATGGCTGCTGTGGTGTTGCCCACGGAGTCGAGCACGTCGGTGCGACCGCGCACGTCTTTCGGCAATTCGCTCATTTCAGCAATACCGCCGGCATTGTCGGCAATCGGTCCGAATGCGTCGATGGCCAGTTGCATGGCCGTAGTAGCCATCATAGCGGAAGCGGCGATGGCCACCCCGTAAAATCCAGCCAGGGAATAGGTGCTCCAGATCGCGCCTGCAAACAGGACAACAGGCATCCAGGTGCTCATCATACCGGTAGCAAGACCGGCAATAACGTTGGTAGCATGGCCGGTGGCCGACTGGCGAACGATGTTGAGGATCGGTTTTTTGCCCAATCCGGTATAGTATTCGGTAATAGCGGAAATCAGTGCGCCTACCACGAGGCCCACGATCATTGCGCTGAATACATTAAGGCTGCTCACTACAACAGAACCCTTGCCAAAGAAAACCATGGTCATCTGTTCCGGCAGCATCCACTGGGTAAGTGGGTAGCAAACAACGCCGGTGAGGATGATACTGGCCCAGTTGCCGCGGTTCAACGCGCCCTGTACGGTATCGGAGGTTACTTCAGCATTATCTTTTACGCGCACCAGCCACATGCCGATGATGGACAACAGGATGCCAATGCCGGCGATCATTACCGGCAACAGAATCGGTCCGATACCGCCGAATGCGTCGTCGATACCGCCGGAGTCGCGGATCACGGAGTTGCCGAGTACCATCGTCGCCAAAACGGTAGCCACATAGGAACCGAACAGGTCGGCGCCCATACCGGCTACGTCGCCTACGTTATCGCCTACGTTGTCGGCGATGGTGGCAGGGTTACGCGGATCGTCTTCCGGGATACCTGCTTCTACTTTACCCACGAGGTCGGCGCCTACGTCGGCAGCCTTGGTGTAAATACCACCACCTACACGGGCAAACAAAGCGATGGATTCAGCGCCCAGCGAGAAACCCGCCAGCACTTCCAGTACGCGCGCCATTTTTTCATAACCGTCAGCGCCATAAGAGCCGCCCATAAAAAAGTTGTAGAACAGCGCGAACAACAGGCTGAGGCCCAATACGGCCAGACCTGCAACGCCGAGGCCCATGACAGAACCGCCGTTGAAAGAAACTTTCAGGGCTTGTGCCAGGCTGCTACGGGCGGCCTGAGTGGTCCGCACATTGGCTTTGGTAGCAATACGCATACCCATGAAGCCCGCCAGTACGGAAAACAGCGCTCCCACTACGAAAGCGAAGACAATAAGTGGGTGACTGGTTTCTACCTGTGTGCCCAGCCAGCCTAACAGCGCGGCTGCAATCAGCACGAAAATAGACAATACGCGGTATTCGGCTTTCAGGAAAGCCATTGCACCATCAGCGATATTTTTGGCAATGCCCTGCATTTTTTCATCACCGGCATCTTGTTTGGTCACCCAGCCTTGCAGAATGAACATATACAACAAACCGATAACTCCAAAAAACGGAAGTATGTAAATAAGAGAACTCATCCGTTAAGTTTTGTTTTGACGTGAAAGTTAAAATAATTTGGTAACCGAAATTGGCCTTGTTCTGAAAGGTATGCGGCCAAAACGGCGGCAAAAGTACAGAATTTTATTTCCCGGCATAGTTTCCTGACTGCATTAAGTGAAACGGGTAAACGTAAAATGCTAAAGTTTACCTTTTATTAATCCTGTTTACTCAACTTTGCGTGATCATTTAACCGTCAACCTGTATCAGATGCCATACAAAGCACTCTTCGTTTTCGCAGTTCTATGCCTCCCTTTTTGCGGGTTTTCGCAAAACAACACTCCCGCTCAACCTAAATTGATCGTGGGTATTGTCGTCGACCAAATGCGCTATGATTTTCTGTACCGCTACCAGTCCAAATACGTACCCGGCGGGTTTAAACGCCTGATTTCTGAAGGTTTTTCCTGCGAAAACACTAAATACAACTATGTGCCGACGTATACGGCGCCCGGCCATGCGGCGATTTACAGCGGCACCACACCCTCTGTCAACGGTATCATAGCCAACGACTGGTGGGACCCGGAATGGGGCGAATACCGATATGTAACCACCGATAAAAGATACAAACCGGTCGGAAGCTCTTCCCAAAGAGCAGGACAACAATCACCTTCGGTTATGCTTTCCACAACCGTTACCGATGAGTTGCGACTGTCCAATAATTTTCGCTCGAAAGTAGTGGGTGTTTGCCTAAAAGACCGGGCGAGTATCCTCCCGGCGGGTCATATCCCCAATGCCTGCTACTGGTTCGACGATGCCACAGGCAACTGGATCACCTCGACTTATTACCCGGATTCGCTGGGATTGCCTACGTGGGTACAGGATTTTAATGCCCTCCGGCTACCCGAAAAGTACCTTGCCAAGCCCTGGACTACCGATTCTACCCTGACCTACGACGAGAGTTTTGCCGATTGGAACAAGTATAACAAGGGGCAATACGGCAATTTCCCGGGCAACATGCCCTACAACCTGCCCGAACTGCGCAAAGCCCAGGGTTTCAGCGTATTGCGTTTCACCCCGATGGGAAATACGCTTACCCTCGATTTTGCGATGGAAGCCATTGAAAAAATGGAAATGGGTAAAGATGATATCCCCGATTTTCTTTGCCTGAGTTTTTCCAGTACAGACTACTGCGCGCACCAGTTCGGTATCCACGGCGAAGAAACGGAAGATGTGTACCTGCGCCTCGACCGGGATATCGCCCGCATCATGGATTACCTGGATAAAAAATTTGGCAAAAACAACGTGCTGGTTTTCCTGACTGCCGATCACGGCGGCGGCGAAACACCCGTACACATGCAGGATCTGGGTATTCCTGCGGGCGTTTTTGAAGAAAGTAAACTCGAAGCCGGTCTGGAAAACTTCCTGGCCGCTCAACTCGGTACCCCAGGCGATTTTATCCGCTATGTCAACAACCAGCAAATCTGGTTGAACTGGGAAGCCATTCACGACCTCGACCTCGATCCCGAGGAGGCAGGGCATCTGGTAATCGACTACCTGCGGGCGCAAAAAGGGATGTACGATGCGTTCACCCGGGATGAAGTGATGACCTTCCCGCTTGAATTCCCTTTTGCCGCCGAAACCCGCCGGGGTATCCACCCACGTAGATCGGGCGATATCCTGTTCCAACTCGATCCGGGCTGGCATGCCGACGACAAAGCGTTTAAACTGGGCGGAGCCACCCACGGCTCGCCCTACGCCTACGATACGCACGTGCCCCTGCTCTGGCATGGCTGGAAAGTACCACACGGCCAACTCCATGCACCCGTCAGTATTACCGACATCGCGCCAACTTTATCGGCCATGCTGCATATCGCTCAGCCCAGCGGAACGACGGGGCAGGTGATAGAGGCTTTGGTCCGTGAGCCGTGAATCGTGAGCCGTGAGCCGTGAGTCGTGAATCGTGAATCGTGAATCGTGAGTGGCATT
>JADLCC010000342.1 GCA_020847425.1 Saprospiraceae bacterium | reverse complement strand
TTTTTTTCATATATCCTTTTGATGAGGCGCAAAAATAAAGCAATCCCGGCAGGTACAAGAACTTTACCCAACTTTTGTCTCTCTTTTGCGCCCTGTCAGCTCTTCCCACGCGCTCAGTTCTCCCAAGCGCAGCCCGCCGCAGTGCCTCCAACCTGTACTAACCTGATGTGGTACAATGGGCAACGCGCACTTCTAATCCCGTTTGTAATAATTATTTGTTCCGTCAAAGACCCCGCCCTGGAAAAGCAACTGATCATCACAAAAGAGAACAGGGCCCCATGTTTCGATTACACTCGGTTCCGTGATCAGTTCTAAATTAGACCGGAGGGACCAAGTCGCAGTTTGCGTAACTACCCCGTTTCTTTGTACAATTAAAACACCAGAGGGTTTGAATTCCAGCGATAGTCCTTTGTTGGCTACATCACTATATTGAGCGTGCCAGCCACTGAACGAATATTGCCATTCCCATGTGCCCAATAGTTTGCTGGATATTCCTGTTGAGTCCAGGTTGGTGCTAAAAAAACACTCATTGTTCAGGGAAGGAATAGTATCTTCTTTTTTATCACAGCCGGACAGGAAAAAGTAAAGTATGAGCAGGGCGCCAAATATTTTTTTCATGTGTTTGAAAGAATTGAATTGGTAAAAAAGATTAGTTGATTTTTGACAAGCAGACAGGTAGCGCTTCAAAAAGGTTGGGTTGGATGGCTGTACAATCCCAACCCTGTTCACGCGTTATACCGGCAACCCATTTTAATACCCCATGTCTTTCTGTAACTGCATATCAAACATCTCTGATTTTTTAACGGAACAAAAAAACATTAAGCATGAAAATCACTTTTCCGATCCTCCTCGTAGCCATGGTCGCTACCACCGTTTTATCCGCACAAAATGATAAATCGCAGCGCCCGAGTCCACCCGCTACGGCGACCGCAACAGTCGATGGCAAAACCATCACCATCGATTACAGTCAGCCTTCTGTAAAAGGCAGAAAGGTTTGGGGCGGCCTGGCGCCCTACGGCGAAGTATGGCGCACGGGCGCCAACGAATCGACCACGATCGACCTGAGTGCCGATGTGGAAGTGGAAGGCCAGAAACTCGCGAAAGGCAAATACGCCCTCTTTACCATCCCCGGCGAAAAAGAGTGGGTGATCATTGTCAACAAAGGTATTGCATGGGGCGCATACAGTTACAAAGCGGCCGACGACATGCTGCGTGCTACGGTTACGCCAAAGGCATCGGCGGTATTTCATGAAAAATTCACCATTGAAATTTCACCGGAAGGCGTTGTGTCGCTGTTTTGGGAAAACCTCGAGGTTGGTTTTAAGGTGAAATAGAGGTACATCGCCTACATTACAACTCCCCTTGTCGCGGTGGCGGCAAGGGGAGTTTTTGTGTAGCGGCGGCTTTAGCCGCCGGATGTATATCGGGAAACGTGACATCCGGCAGATAAAGCAGCCGGTACGCGGCTGTGGCGAGTCGTACCGGTTATCCGAATTTAATGCGTTTCTATTGTTTTTCGTATTCAGCCAAAAGCGTTTCCGGGAAGAACAAATAGATGACGACGTTCCTTTCTCCTACGTCTTTAAAATCTTTCACTGTTCCTTGCAGCACTACGGGATCAAACTTTTTGGAGTATGCAGAAATCATTTCCTTGAGGTACTGTGCCCTGAGATCGGGCAGGTCGTCATTCCTGAAATTTTTAGCCGGGATGTTCTTTTCGATGGTTGCATTGGAAAAGCGCTCCGGGTCGGCTTTTTGTGGAAGGATACTGATGGTCTCGTAATAAAACTGTTCGTTCAGTTTGCCGGAAAATGTTTTGTGGCCGGCAATATCCGCACTGCCCTGAATGAACAACTTTACCTTTTGCTGGTCGTTTTTTTTCAGGCCATGCAGGGCTTCTGTCACAAACGCGCCAATGGTAGAGCCGTATTTTTTGCGGAAATCACTTTTATTCAGGCAATATTCGCCGGCACCGAAAAGTAGTTTGATGTTCTTATCAGCATCTTTCAACCGCACTTCAAAATAGCGCCCTTTCTGACCCTCCACGACCTCGTCGTCGGGGTGAAAAACGGCATCCCAGTAAGGCCTTTCCACTTCAAAACTTTCCGCCCATTGTTCCGGGGTAACAGGTTCGAGTTGCACGTCTGCGCCATATTCCTCTTTGATGGTTTTTTCCTCCTGTTTCAGTTCTTCCACTGCCTTGACTTGTTGCTCAATTTCCTGCTCGACCTTTTGTGTCTGCTCTTCCAGTTGCGTTGCATCGTTGTCGGCATGCTGAAGTTCTTCTTCGAGTTCTTCCTGAGCCGGCGCTGTTTCTTCCTGCTCTTTTTTGAGCTCTTTTATTAATTTATCCAATGCTTTTTGGCTGTTGCAGTCCGTTTTGTCATCGAAAATATTGTAGCGCTTAATAAAACCCTGTAAGACGGTTTCGAGCGCTTCAGCATTCCCTTCCACTTTTTCCAGTTGCGCTTTCAATCCTGATTTTTCAGCGATTAGTCCAAGGAGTTCATTTTTCAGGCCATCGAGGTCGGCCACCCGAGTTTGGTAGGTTTCCTGTATGACGTCCAGTTTTTGGTCGTACCCTTCGATGGTTTCCTGTAGCCTGCTTTTTTTGCCCGTCAGTATTTCCACTACGGAGCCCAGGGCGGTTGCTTTACCCATGAGGTCGTCCACTTTTGCCATGGCCTTGTCAGCTACAGGGATACCATTTTTCGGGAGTTTCAGTTTGTTTTGAAACAGGTTCAGGTTGGACAATTTGTCTTTCAATTTACCGGGCAGAGCGGCTATTCCCTCCACTTTCTTGTTGAGTTCATCCTGTTTTTTATCCAGTCCGGTCATTTTCAACAGCAGGTTTTTCAGTTCGTCTTCGCATTGGTCAATTTCAGATTTCAGTTCATTTTCAGGTTTCAGGCTTTCTAATTGATCTTTCATCTCTTCTGCCATTTTCTCCTGCTTTTTGGCTGTCTCCACTTCCTGCTCCACATCCTCTGTATCCTTGGCCAATACTTCCTGTTCTTTTGTCAGTTCCTCCATCGTTTTTTCCAACTGGCCCAACTGGTCCAGTACATCGTCTTTGGCCTTGGTGATATCCTCCAGTTTGTTCAACAATTCGTCTTTCAACTGGCTTTCTTTTTCTGCCTTTTCTGCCTGATCACCTGCTTCTTTCACTATATCGGAAACTTGTTTTTCCAGTTCTTCCAATATCTTTTTGGGTTTGTCTTCCAGTTTGGCTTTGAGTTCTTCTTTCTTTTGGGCCAACTCGGCCAGTTTCTTTTCCAGTTGGTCCACAGCCTCGGTACGCTCTTCTATTTTATCCTGCACATCATCGGCCTGCCTGGAGATGTCGTCGTACTTGTCTTTGAGTATTTGGGATTTATCCGACAGATCTCCGGCACGGTTGCCTATATCTTCTCCCCGCTTGAACAGGTTGCCGATTTTACCCAGCAAGCCTTTAAAAGGCAGTTTGAAATTGATCCCCTTTAATGCGCCCAGCACGTTTTTAACCGTGTTTATTTTTGCCAGCAAGCCCAGCGGACCGGGCAAAAAAGTGGCGAATCGGGAATTCAGCAGCCCCAGTGCACCTTTGAGCAGCCCGAGTTTGGGACGTGCCGCTACCAGGCCATTTTTAATTCCGCCGATTTTATCTTTCATTTCCTGTCCGACCGGCAGTTGATCCACCTGGGTTTTCATTTGGGCTATCTTTTCTTTCTTGCTGAGTTTGGAAGTGCCCTGATTGTTCGCAGACTGCGGCGGATCCAGGGGTTTCAGCAAATTGCCCTGTTGGTCGAAGTAGCCCAGTTCCTGTCCCAGTTTCATATAAACCAGTTTTAAATCCGGCAGTGTGGGTCCTTTTTTGTTTTCCAGCTTTTTCAGTTCGTCCGGGCAGTTATTTCCCATCCGGGTGGAGAGATTGAGTCCTTTACGGCTGTTCTCAAAACCGTCTTTTACAAAGTTTCCTGCATTGGGAACATTGCTGTCTATAAACTTTTTAAAATCAGGGTTTTGTACATATTCATAGGCAAACTGGCCCTCCAGTTGATAATGACGCAGCGAACTTTGGCCGCCGAGTTGCGAATCCTCGTATTTGTCCTGCCAATCTTCGCTGCCAGCATAGTTGTTTTTAATTTGTTTAAAAGCATTGAAAGCCTGCTTGAAGCGCTCCGTTCTTTGACGGTTGAAATCCCCCGCCGGCTCGGGCTTTAAAGGTTCTTCTACCTGAACGGAAAAAACTGCGGGGGAACAGTCGCCTTCATCGCAGATGGCGGTGGTTTGTGCGAGTGCCATGGAGATGGAGCAGCAAGCCAATACCAGTCCGATGGACAAGCGTTGTATGAAAAATCGTATGGTTGGTTTCATTATTGCATGAATAAGGTGAGCATGGCGCATCGTGGCGACGAAACAGGGAGAGGAATTGTGCTTTGATTTTTTCATCAGAGGCTGAGTTGTACGCATGACAAATATCGTCGTGCGCACAACTCAGCATGGGCTTGGCTTAGCATCCCATTGGGCACGCTGGGTCAAAGACGCCGGCGCGGCTAGGAAGACCAGGCGAGGCGAAAAGAATATGCTATTGTTTTATAAAATTGGATGTGCTCCCGGTTAATGTAAACCCGGTCATCGTACCATTAGGCCCCTTTTTAGCCAAAAGTGTGGGCGTGGATCTATTATCTCCTCCAGGAATGCCTTGATTAAAATTGTAATGTGCCAGCAGATTTGTTTCATTTCCTGTGAGGCTGCTTTTAGTTGCCTGGATATCACCTGCATTCCTGGCGATGCTCCAAATCCGGACTTCGTCCATGAGGCCATTATAGTTCCTAGCTGCCTCATTAGTGAATCCCCTTCCCAGCACAAAATTCGGGAAACTGGTGGGCCAACTCGTATGTGCTTTATCTACTTTTTTTACACCATCCAGGTAAACCAAAAGTTTACCTTGGGATTTGCTACCAACTATGGCAAGGTGATGCCAATCTGCAGATAAATCTTCGGTAAGAGAAACAATAGTTGCAGGAAGGTGGTTATTAGTACCGGCTACGGAAACAGACAATTTACCAGCTGAACCCGTTGCGCTCAATTCTAACCGAACCCCTTCATTCCGACCAAGATCGTTGGAGTGGAATAAATTTTCATAGTTGAGAGGGCTATTTGTTTTAAACCAAAGCTCAATGGTCCAATCATTGACATTTCCAATATTACCGAGTGTGATGTAATTGGATGATCCATCCATACTAATCTGCCTGTTGGAGTTATCGGCAGGAGCGCTTGTACCGGTAGTTGTACCAGTACCTGCATCACCTACTACTTGGACGGTTGCATTTAGTTCTGCAGCATTTTTGATTGTTACAGTAGCTGTGTTTGTGTATGTGGCGCCAGGTCGCTTAACTTGTTGGCCATTTACAGAGTCGATTTGCACATAAGTACAAACCACATCATATTGCATGGTCACCATTTTGGCGGTGAGGAAAACTTCATAGGACTTATATGGAGGAATATCTGCTTCAACTTGTCCATCGTATGTTAGGTCAGTTGATGTTGTTTTATCCCCTGAAAAAGTAGTTGTATTGATTAAACTGGCTGTAGCGGAAACAGAGGCCCTTGCCTCTACTCCTGGAAATGGCGTGGCAGAAACACTCGCAGAAGCGGTAGTTATCACCCCAATTTCTGTAGCATTCGACCAGGCGGTTCTAGTTTCATCATGGTAAACTTGTGTTATTCTCGGTGTTATTTTAGTCGTTGATGGAGTATTGTTTGTTCCAGTCATTTTAATCCCTACGATTTCATTCGTTCCTCCATCAAGAGTCCTTTGATTCGTTATTACAGTCTTATCCAATACATAGTAAGGGCGAGCTATTTCAATACTTGAAATCATGTCATTCAAGTTATAAGTAGTTTTCAAATCAACTGCTTCGTATGTCGCAGTAGTACTTACTTTCTTTTTTATTGGTTCAGAATTACCAACACCACTAAAACCGGAGTTAGGGTAAACCATTATTGAAGCGCCACTAGGTACGTCCATAGTGGTAAATAAATTGTCGTCAAGTAAATTATTGGTATCATACTTACCTGGCCCCAGGTTTTGTTGTAATCCGCCCCACCAATCGTCATAAAATTTAACGACAGGTGTACCTTCAGGTACGGAATAAATTTTTACAGCGCTTATTTGATCATTCCATTTACCTAATGATTTATAATCTCCTTCAAACAGGATCAATTTATTCGCCGGATTCTGAAATACCTTATCCACGTAAAGTTCCACTTTATACCCTTTTGCAACACGTATAGAGGAGGTAAGGTTATCGAAATTTATGAAACCCGCCTGTATAGTACCAAAACTCCCTCCATCAGGGCCGTCAGCATCCAACTGTAAGTAGGAACCACCAAAATTTGGATCACAAAAAAGTGAGACCGCAGAACCCGGGTTTGCCTTCCAAAGCGTATTATTGTTTGCATCAGTGATTAACAGTTGTCCTTTCCCATCGAGGGTCATTTTTTTTCCGTCTTTGGAGTTTGAAGCCCAAACAACATTTGAATTTTTGTTGATAACAAAATTGCCGTCTGCTTGAAATACAGCCCTGTTTCCTCCCGATGGTGTACCATACTGGACACTGCCCCAGAGGAAATTGCCATCTGCACTCCATATACAAAGGTTTCCATCAGATCCAGCGGAAAAAACGACGTAGTGATTGCCACTTTCGGAAAAATACTTGGTTCCAGGAACCAATGTGGCTCCAGGCATTAAGGGAAACCTGCCGTTTTGGGCTTGGGTGTAGCCGATGTTCAGGCCGTACACAGCCAGTAATAGCATGATTAATTTTAGTCTCATTTTGAATGTATTGAAATACTTATACCTACTCTCTTCAGGATTTTCGGCTTCCTCCCCGATTCCAACGAAAACAAAAAGCGTTCGCTGGAACCAACGGGTCAAAAGTGTGGCAGGCCCAAGTGACATTTTCCGTCAATCTTGTAGCATTTTCCGTCAAAATGAGGGTGGAGGAGAGAAAAACAGGGGGTGGAAAGACAAAAATCACTCCCCCATCATCTCCGAGGGCAACTTCCCGAACCGCGCCCGGAAACTCCGGGAAAAAGAACGTGCATCGTCGTAGCCGACTTTTAAAGCCAGTTGTGCAATGGAATTGTACGCACGGTTTTCGAGCAGGCGACGGGCTTCGTCGAGCCGCATTTCCTGTACATATTGCACCGGCGACAAGCCTGTCAGGCGCTTCGACTGGCGCAGCAGGGTGGATTCGCTCATGGTAAAATGCTGCGCCAGCGCAGAAACACTTTGCGTATCGTCGGCGAGGTGCAGGCGGACATAAGTCTCGAAGGTTTCCAGCCATTCCCGGTCGGGTTGCGAAAGAAGTATGGCGGCGGCTTCCGGCTCCGTTTCCACAGCGACTGCCGAGCGGCGGGCGGCCAGGTTTTTTAGCAGGTTTCCGATCCGAACCAGCAATTCCTCCTCATCGAAGGGTTTGAGCAAATAATCATCTACGCCAATGCGTAAAGCCGTCAGTTTTTCTCTGATATCCGCCCTTGCGGTCAGCATCACGACGGGAATTTGTTGAAAAACGGGGGTGTCTTTCAGCGTTTTGAGCAATTGGAAACCGTCCATGACGGGCATCATAATATCCGACAAAATGAGTTGCGGCATTTGGTTTTTGGCAGCCAAATCCTGGAGCAGGTCGAGGGCTTCGCGTCCGTTTTCCGTTTCTAACACCTGGTAATTTACCCCCCTCAGTATATCGGCGACATAGCTGCGTAAATCGCGGTTGTCTTCGACTACTAAAATAGTTCCGGTAGTGGCGCCCGCCGCCGTATTGGACATATTTTTAAAACGCGGTACAGTTGCGATTTTCCGGATTTCATTTTCCTCCACATTGCCAATTCCGGATGCATCATTTCCGACGCCGAACACTTCTTTTTTCGGAAACTCCACAAAAAACGTACTGCCTTTACCCCATTCGCTTTCCACCCAAATCCTCCCCCCCATAATATCCGCCAACTCCCGGCACAAAGCCAAACCAATGCCCGTACCGCCCTCGATGGCTGCATCAGCCTGGTTGGTTTGATAAAAACGCTCGAACACATTGGGCAAATCGTCGGGGTGAATTCCGCGCCCCGAGTCGCTGACCGTGAGGCGTAGCACATTCGACAAATCTTCTATTTTGACGAAAACAGAACCACCGCGTGGTGTGAATTTCAGGGCATTGGACAGCAAATTGTTGACTACCTGCGTCATTTTCTCCGCATCCAGGTCGAGCCTCAACCGTTCTGCCGCATTGTATTCCAA
>JADLCC010000341.1 GCA_020847425.1 Saprospiraceae bacterium | reverse complement strand
CAGGGCGCGCTGAATGAAGGCCGGGGCATAGAAACGGCGCTCGAAGCGCTGCAATACCTGCCTGATGTACATCTTTGGCTGGCAGGCGAAGGCGACCTTTCTACTGCGCTCAGAAACAGGGCCGAAGCACTGGGGCTGGGTGAAAAAGTGAAGTTTCTCGGATTTGTCAAACCTGCCGATCTCCCCTACTATACTGCGCAGGCCTGGCTGGGCATCAATTTGCTCGAAAATAAAGGGCTTTCTTACTACTACTCCCTTGCCAATAAATTTTTCGATTACATCCAGGCGGGTGTGCCGGTACTGACGATGAATTTCCCGGAATACCGCGCATTGAATGCAGAATGGGAAGTGGGCGTATTGCTGGATGAATTACACCCGGAGGCCGTGGCAAATGCTATTAATAAATTATTGAACGACAAAGGTTTATACCAGAAATTACAGGAAAATTGTTTAGCCGCCAGGAAATCCTGGAACTGGGAAGCCGAGCAAAAAACGCTGCTGGAATTCTGGCGGGACGTGTGCGCCAGTAAGTAGTTATCCATTATTAATGCGAATAACGGGTTAAAATAAATCAAAATCGCCATGAATTAGTGGGATCTGCGCCTAATCTGGGTGTCATCCTGAGCGTAGCGAAGGATCTGCCCAAGAAAAGTGCAAATATTGCTTTTCAGGCTTGGGCAGATCCTTCGCTACGCTCAGGATGACACGCGGTTTGGGGCGATTTTAACCCCATTTTGGCGATTTTGATTTGTGGTAACCCATTTGCACATTGTTAGTTATTGATTATCAGTTTTGATACTCATCGATTTGTAAAGCATTTATAAAAAAATCCCGAATTTTTCAATGAAGAAAAATTCGGGAAGTTTCATCTTACAATTTGCCTATTAGAATCGGCAAGTTTATTTCTGAACTACAAATTTCAGCGTACGAGTGCCTTTTGCTGTTGCAATACGGGCGAGGTACGTACCGGACGCCAGTTGTGGCATTTGGTAAGTAACAGTTTCATCCAGCATAGCGGAGCGATTTTCCGTGCGGATCACGCGGCCGTTGATATCGGCGATAGTGATCGTTGCGTTGGTTGGCTCGTCAAATTTCACTTTCAGGTTGACAAATTCTGCAGTCGGATTAGGCGATACATTCAGCGCCGTTTCAGCCAGCGGATTGTCATCCGTAGAAGTTGCCAGGTCGATGTACATACGCAGTACAGCATTCGGGCTACCAACAAAACCGCCAAGATTCCAATCTCCGCCAATGTAAGTCACAGTCGAAACAAAATCAGCGCGCACATTGTCGTTGAAGGCCGCGAAAGCAGTAGCGCTTTCACCCGTATAACCTGCAGCAAGAATATAACGACCATTCGGATCCAGCAATACACCAGGTAAGCCTGAACCCAGGTCAGTTAACTCTGTTGACAAGAGTTCAAAGTTTTCCGTACCATCAGGCGCATCTAATCCCGAAAGACCAACGAGTTCCATACTGGAACCATCCGGTTCGAAATTACTAAAGAACTCATCTACGTCATCGTTGATTCTATACAAACTGATCTCGACATTGATATCTCCAGGAACCTGTGGAGGATCCACGGCATAAGCGAACTCAGCGCCCACAGCAACGTATTGTTCCAGGTTAGCGCCTAATGGGCCCATGCGGTAGTAGTTACCTACTGCCCAGTCGCCGCCATCTTGTGGCCGAGAAGCTGTTTGAGGGCCATTTTCTTTTGCAAAAACAAGATCAGTAATCTCAAAAAAGTCGCCTTCAAAATTGTCGGAAGGGACCTGTTCGACAGCATCAGATACTACTTCATAAGTGACTGCATATAAACCAGCCGGCAGATCGGGTACAAATCGATTGGGCAAGGTGAATGTGCTGTCTACAACACCCGGAGCCAGGGAAGCAATGGTAATGCTATCCGTAAACAATACACTGATAAAAGCGCCTGTGTTGGGATCGTGTTCCTGCACATAGGCGTATACTTTTACGTTGGTCTGTTCGGCCAATCCATTATTACTGATGTACGCTTCAAAATCGAAAGTATCGATTGCAACCTGAGATTCAGGAGTAGCATAACTGTGAACAGGATAGTAGAAATCGTTAACAGCGAGGTCGTTAGCCGGGCTTGGGTCGATAGTCGTCAGGCGAACATCGTCCAGGGTCCACCAGTATTCGTAGTTACCAATCCATTCCCAACGGAGATAAACGGTTGCCTGGTTGCCGGCAACTGCGGAAATATCGATACCGGAAACGGTAGGGTTATCGGAAAAATCGCCCTGCCCCCCCTCGAGGCCTTCAAATAATTGAAAAGCAGTCCAGGTCGTACCGTTGTTGCTCACAAAAAGTTGTGCATTTTCATCGGCAGCGTAGTCAAAAACGCCAATCTGGTGTTCAAACACGGCATAGACCTGAGGTTTGCCGGAACAGTCGATGGCCGCAGAGTTCAGGCGGCTTTGGTGGGTGATACCTGAACCAAGATCGCCAGCGCCGTCAGAGTCCAGTATCATAAATCCATTGGCTTTATCCGCGCCGGCAAAAAGATCATAGCCCAAGTCGGCATGACAATCTGTGGTTTGATTTGTGCATCTTTCCCAAAGAACGTTATTGCCGGATGGGTCTGTAGTCGTCCAGCCTGCAGGCAATCCCGGGCCATCGAACAATTGTTGGTAAAAAACCTGCGCTTGCACACTGCCAACAACAGCTAGGAATGCACATACAGCCAGAAACTTGGTAGTAAAGTGTTTCATGATCAAGAAATAAGTTTTAGTCTTAAAAGACGGTAAAGATAAAATGATAAAAGTCGATTCCGGCAGTAATCAGGCAAAATGACGCAGTTATGCTCAGATTGTCCAAATATACAAACCATGGGAAAAGGTTATTTTACAGCGCAAACCTAACAGATTCGCACATATTACGTTCCTAAATCGTCAAAATCCTGTTCAATAGCTTCAAAAATATTGTTTTTTTCGCTTTTAAACAGATTTTTTCACTTCTTTCTGCCAGGTGTCCTTCAAGGTAACTGTGCGGTTAAAAACGGGCCGCTCAGTTGTACTGTCCGGATCGACACAAAAATAACCCAGCCGGGTAAACTGAAACTTTTCACCCGGTGACACCTTGGCCAAAGCCGGTTCAATCCGCGCATTTTCAACCACTTGCAATGAATCCGGATTGATGGTCGACTTAAAATCTTCCTCTCCCGCCGGATCTTCCACCTTGAACAGGCGGTCATACAGACGCACTTCTGCCGTTTGGGCATGTTCAGCCGAAAGCCAGTGGATGACGCCCTGTACTTTCAGACCGGATGTGTCCTGACCGGAGCGGCTTTCCGGCACGTAGGTACAGTGTAACGCCGTTACCTGCCCGGTGGCATCTTTTTCCACAGCGTCGCACTGAATGATATAAGCCGATTTCAGGCGAACCATGCCGCCCGGTTTCAGGCGGAAATATTTGGGTGGCGGCGTTTCCATAAAATCATCCTGTTCGATGAACAGCTCGCGCGAAAACGGCAGTTCACGGTTGCCCGTAGCAGGGTCTTCCGGGTTGTTTTCCGTTTCCAGCCATTCTGTTTTTCCCTCCGGGTAATTGGTGATAACAACTTTAAGGGGTTGTAACACTGCAAAACGCCGCAGTGACTTTTTATTCAAGTCTTCCCGGATGCAAAATTCCAACTGCGACAGTTCGATCACATTTTCGCGTTTGGCTACGCCGATGCGGCTTGCAAAATCGCGGATACTTTCCGGGGTATAACCTTTCCGGCGGAAAGCCGCGATGGTTGGCATACGAGGATCGTCCCAACCGCTGACATAACCTTCATCGACCAGTTGTTTCAGTTTGCGTTTGCTGGTCACCGTGTAGGAGAGGTTCAGGCGCGCAAATTCGTATTGTTTGGAAGGAAAAACCTCCAGTTCACGGATGCACCAGTCGTACAATTCGCGGTGCGGTATGAACTCCAGGGTACAAATAGAATGTGTTATTTTTTCGATGCTGTCGCTTTGTCCGTGCGCCCAGTCGTACATCGGATAGATGCACCATTTGTCACCGGTGCGGTGGTGGTGTGCGTGTATGATCCGATACAGGTACGGATCGCGCATATGCATGTTGGGCGAACTCAGATCAATTTTGGCACGCAGGGTACAATGCCCGTCGGGGAATTCACCATTTTTCATGCGTTCAAATAAAGCGAGGTTCTCCTCCGGCGTGGTATTGCGGTACTGATTGGGCACGCCAGGTGTCGTATGCGTGCCTTTTTGCGATGCCACCTCTTCCGGCGAAGAAAAGTCGACGTATGCCTTCCCTTTCAGAATCAATACTTTGGCCCATTCGTACAACTGTTCAAAATAATCCGAGGCATATAAAATCTGCGCAGGTTCAAAACCCAGCCACTTGACGTCATCGATAATACCGTCTACATACTCGGTTTCTTCTGTCACCGGATTGGTGTCGTCGAAACGGAGGTTGGTTTTACCGCCGTATTTCAGGCCAAGGCCAAAATTGAGACAAATGCTTTTGGCATGCCCAATATGCAGATAGCCATTGGGTTCAGGCGGAAAACGCGTCAGAATACTGTCGAATTTGCCTGAAGCAAGATCGGCTTCGATAATTTCTTCCAGGAAATTCAGCGATTCGTTGGTTGTGCTGTTATTATTTGTGCTCATTGTCCGGTAATAAATTACAGTTGATGAGGGTTGATAAGGGTTGATGAGGGTTGATAATAGCCACTCTTTGAAAGTAATGTCTCTTTTTTGAGCGGCTATTATCAACCCTCATCAACCCTTATCAACCCTTATCAACCATGTGAGTTAGTTTCTTATTTACACACCCATTACATTCGATTAGGCATTTCCACGCCCAGCAGCCCCATCGCCGATTGCAGCACCTGGCCGACAGCGCGGCTTAATTGTAGCCGGAAGGCTTTAGCAGCCTCCGTGTCGGCATTAAAAATGCTCAAATCATGCCAGAAACGGTGGTAACTTTTTGCCAGCGCATAACAGAAGTTGGCGATCAGCGAAGGATCGTATGCCGCAGCCGCCTGCAAAACGACAGCGGGATATTCGTGTAATGCTACCAAAAGTTCTTTTTCCTGCGCTTCCATATGCCCGTAATCCGCGGCTTTCGACAAGTCGATCTGCTCCCTTTCCACCCGTTGCATCAGTCCGTTAATCCGCACAAAACTGTATTGAATATAAGGTCCGGTTTGTCCCTGCAAATCTACTGACTCTTCCGGATTGAAAATCATTTTACGTTTGGGATGCACTTTGATGATAAAAAACTTGAGCGCTCCCATGCCCACCTTGCGGAGGTTTTCCGCTTTTTCTGCGGCCGATACACCTTCTGTTTCTCCACGTTCGGACGATTGCTCCGTAGCGATACGAATCACGTCCGCAATCAAGTCGTCGGCATCCACTACGGTGCCTTCCCGGGTTTTCATCCGGCCGGTCGGAAGTTCTACCAATCCATAGGACAAGTGAAACAAACCGTCAGCATAAGGCTCGCCGAGGCGCTTGAGCACCTCGAACAGCACCTGAAAATGGTAGTTTTGTTCGTCGGCCACCACATATACGAAGCGCTCGCAACCCAGTTCATCGTAACGCATACGCGCCGTACCGAGGTCCTGGGTGATGTAAACAGACGTTCCATCCGCCCGCAGCACTACTTTCTGGTCGTATCCGGCATCCGTCAGATCGACCCAAACGGATCCGTCTTCTTTTTTAAAAAACACATTTTTGGCCAGGCCGTCATCCACAATATCTTTGCCGAGCAGGTATGTATTGCTTTCGTAGTACAATTTGTCAAATGAAACGCCGAGGTCGTTGTAGGTTTTTTCAAAACCTTCGTACACCCATCCGTTCATTTTTTCCCAGAGTGCTATGGTTTCGGGGTCGTGGTCTTCCCATTTCAGCAGGGTTTCCCGTACTTCTGCGCCGAGTTGCGAATATTCATTGAACCACTTGTTTTTGTAGTCTTTAAAAAAGTCGGCAGCGCTCTGGCCGGGTTTCTGCTTTGATGCATAAACGGACTGGCCTTCCGCTGTATTTTGCCACTGTGCATATTCTTCCTTGCTTTTTTGTTCAAAAAGCACATAGTAATCGCCTACGAAATGGTCGCTTTTGATCTCCTCGCTTGCTGGCGTTTTTCCTTCCCCAAAGTTGCGCCACGACACCATGCTTTTGCAAATAGCCACACCGCGATCATTGATAATCTGGGTTTTAACTACCTCATAACCAACGGCTTCCAGAATTCTGGAGCATGACCAGCCCAGCAGGATATTCCGGATATGGCCGAGGTGCAGTGGCTTGTTGGTGTTGGGGGAGGAAAATTCCACCATCACTTTTTTGCCTGTGCGGGGTTGGCGGCCGAAGTCCGGATTACTGACGGTATTTTGCAAAAATTGCTGCCAGTAGGTATCGCTGATTTCCAGGTTCAAAAAACCCTTCACCACATTGTGCGCGCGGAGTTCCGGCACTTGTTCCTGAATAAAGGCGCCAATTTCAGCAGCAGCGGCATCCGGCGCTTTTTTGGCAACTTTTACAAACGGGAAAATGACCACCGAGTAATCTCCCGTAAAATCGGACGGTGTGGTATTCACTTGCACTTTTGCAGGCTCGGTCGCTTCACCATACAATT
>JADLCC010000340.1 GCA_020847425.1 Saprospiraceae bacterium | reverse complement strand
CTGTGAAACGTGTACAACTCACAGCCATTCCTAATGGAGCATCATCCGGCACGCTAATCTTTTTGACTGACAAAGCATCCCTCGATCAGCTCAGCACTGTGCTTTCCACGGCCGAAATGGCTTTTTTACGGCAAACCGCCGAACAGGATACCCACACTTTTTTCTTTCCGCGCCTCGATGCTTCTGTCATCGTGCGGCTGCTGAAAACGGAATCGAATCCCGCCATCGCTACAGAAAGTGCGCGCATCGCAGGCAATGCTATGTTGCGTGAATTGCGGCAGTACAAAATTGCCTCCGTAGCCCTGCGCAATATCTGCAAGGAGGATCATTCGCTGGCATTTGCGGAAGGTATGGCCTTGGGTAGTTACCAGTTTTTAAAATATTTTACCCAGCCCGCCAAAAAGGAAAAAATACTCAGGGACATACGAATTGAAGGCGCCTCCGAAGAGAAAGTAGCCGAACTCAATACCCTGCTGGAAGCCGTTTTCCTGGCCCGCGACCTCGTAAACGAACCCTATTCTTTTCTCGACGCCTCCCGATTGGCCGAAATGGCGGCGGAAACGGCCCAAAAATTCGGTTTCGACATCGAAGTTTTGGGAAAAGAAAAAATAGAAGCCCTTAAAATGGGCGGCATTTTAGCCGTCAGCCAGGGCAGTGCCGCACCCCCACAGTTTTGTATCCTCGAATACAAACCGGAAACGGCCAAAAATGCACAGCCTGTCGTACTCATCGGAAAAGGTGTGGTGTATGATACCGGCGGACTCAGCCTCAAACCTTCCGAGGCCATGGACTACATGAAATGCGATATGGCCGGCGCAGCGGCAGTGATCGGCGCTTTTTCAGCGGTGGCTGCCAACCGGCTGCCGGTACACCTGGTCGGATTGCTGCCATTGACCGATAACGTGATCGGTTCCGGTGCTTTTGCCCCGGGCGATGTGATTCGAATGTATTCCGGCACTACGGTAGAAGTGCTCAACACCGATGCGGAAGGCCGCCTGATCCTGGCTGACGCCCTGCATTATGCCAAAAAATACAACCCCGAACTGGTTTTCGATCTGGCTACCCTCACCGGGGCCGCCATACGGGCTTTGGGTACCCAGGCGATCTGCTACATGGGCACCGCACCCAAAGCCATCAAAGCTTCGCTGGAAGAAAGCGGCTGGGAAACCTATGAGCGTTTGGTCGAGTTTCCGCTGTGGAAAGAGTTTGAAGACGAACTCAAAAGCAACATTGCAGACCTCAAAAATCTGGGTACTCCGAACGCCGCGATGATCACCGCCGGAAAATTTCTGGAACATTTCACCGGCGAATATCCATGGTTGCATTTAGACATCGCCGGACCTGCCTATCTTCGCAGCGCTAACAGTTACCGAACCAAAGACGGGACCGGTGTCGGCGTCCGACTTTTATATGATTTTTTGAAAAAACAATATGCGTAGAAGGGTTTCCAAATTCGAGGTGCTCCTTTTGTACAAGTGTTGAAAATCAATCAATTACGCGGAGTGTGTTCCCTGTTTCGAATACACTCCGCAGCAAAAGCATACAAATGAACAACATTACGATCGGCATATCCTGCGGTGATATAAACGGCATTGGCTTGGAAGTGATCCTGAAAGCCCTGGCTATTAAAAACGCGGCGCCCAATTATACCACCATCATTTATGGCAGCACCAAAGTGGTGGCTTACCACAAAAATATTATCACACAGGAAAACATACAGTTTCATTCTGTGATGACGGCTTCCGAAGCGTTACCCGACCGGATCAATATCATCAATTGCTGGCCGGATAATGTAAACATCACGCTCGGAAAACCGACCGACCTGGGCGGAAAATGCGCGTTTCAGGCGCTCGAACGCGCCGTTAAAGACCTGCGCGCGGGCGACATCGACGCCCTGGTAACCGCCCCGATCAACAAAAAAGCCATGCAAATGGCCGATTTTCCATTCGTTGGGCACACCGAGTACATTGCGCACGAATTCAAAGCCAAAGAATCGCTGATGCTCATGGTATCCGATACCCTTCGGGTCGGGTTGGTGACCAATCACCTGCCGATCAAAGAAGTGGCTGCGGCGATCACCAGAGAGCGGGTGTTGCGCAAAATCCTCATTATGGCCGAAACGCTGCGTGTCGATTTTAACGTCCAGCGTCCTACTATTGCAGTGATGGGATTGAATCCGCATGCCGGCGATGAGGGAGCTATCGGTGATGAAGACGAAAGCATCATCCGGTTGGCGATTGAAGACGCCAAGGCAAAAGGCGTGCTGGCTTTCGGCCCCTTTCCTGCCGACGGATTTTTCGGTTCAGGTCAATACAACAAATACGACGGCATGCTGGCCATGTACCACGATCAGGGTCTGGTGCCCTTTAAAGCCCTTTCTTTTGGAGCAGGCGTCAATTATACCGCCGGCCTGGCATCTGTGCGCACGTCGCCCGATCATGGTACCGCTTATGATATTGCCGGTAAAGGAGAAGCCGATGAAAGTTCATTCATCAAGGCGCTGTTTCTGGCTGCCGATATTGTGCGGAACCGAAATGAATACCTGGATATGCACGCCAACTCGCTCGAACGCCGCAAACAAAAAGCATTGCTCAGCGAAACCGTGGAATACGAAGTTGTGGAAAACGTCATTCCCGAAGAATAAAAACTTGAGTGGTGAGTCGTGATTCGTGAGTTGCATTTCGTTAAAGAAGATCTAACACTTTCTTCTTT
>JADLCC010000339.1 GCA_020847425.1 Saprospiraceae bacterium | reverse complement strand
GGATGCGGTGCGTACTTTGTTAAGTTTATCACAAAATATGCCATCTCTGGCAGCGAAGGATTGGTAGGAGCCCGTTCTTGAAGCGAACTAAATTATCTTTCTTATGCAAATCAAACTTTTATCCTTTCTGTTTTTCCTCCTCACAACATTTTCATTTTCATCTGTTTATGCCCAGTCTACGGGTAAAAAACGCGAAGTAGGCGTCCAGTTTACCGGCCTCAATTTCGACGGCAACAACACTTTCGGCGGTTTTTACAAAAAACAACTGAGCGAAAACAAGTACCGGCGCATCCGTTTTTTTACAGGAAATCTTTCAGCAGATGTGATCAATGATGAGTTTCTTTTTTCTCTGTCCCTGGGCGCAGCCATCGGCAGAGAAAAACGCAGATCGCTCGATGATCGCCTGGAATTTTACAGCGGCCCCGAAATTTCTTTCAGCGTCGGTGTGCAGTCCCGGACCGATATTGACGACGCCACCTCTATTAGCCTGTCTCCCCGTTTTGGTTATGTATTCGGCCTGCAACACAGTTTTAACGAGCGCTGGGCGATTAACCTTGAAACGATACCCGGTATCCGCGTAGGTGTGCTGCTGCTTCCAGGAGACAATTACAATCTTTCATTGGATGCCGCTGCCAGTAATTTGGTATCGCTGGGCGCGGTGCGGAAGTTCTGAATTACCCCTGGTTTTGGTGCGAAATATGAGTCATGCGAATCAGGAGTTAAAACTGATCTGAATCGCCAAAATATGGCTAAAACTGCCCCAACCCGGGTGTCATCCTGAGCGTAGCGAAGGATCTGCCCGAGCAAAAGTGCAAATATTGCTTTTCACGCCCGGCCAGATCCTTCGCTACGCTCAGGATGACACCCGGGTTGGGGCAAATTCAATAAATTCATAGCGATTTGAGGTAGTTTTAACCCCTGATTCGCATGTCTCATGTTCAAGAGCCTTGCTTGGGACTCGCTACAAATCTTGCACGGCGCTGCCGCTGTGTTAAGCAGTTTTGAAAAAAAAATAAAACAAAAAGTTTATAATTAAAACAAAAAGATTTATTTTTGTTGCGCGAAACAGGTAGCAGTGATAGTTTTTGAGATTAATTACGTAATTTCAGAACCTTTCAAACTAAAGCGCATTATGAAATGGAAATTTTTTAAAACAAATTGGTTTCAGATTGCTGTTGTTATTTTAATACTGGCAGCGATGGTAAAAAAGAATCTGTTGCCCACCATTACCAATACAGGTAAAGGGCACAATGCAACGGAAAAACTGACAGGCAACAGCATAGCCTCCGTAGAGGAAAGTCGTGCGGGGTTGTTTTCATGGGCATCCCGATCAACAGTAGCATTGCCAGACATTCCCGAGACGGTAGCGATTCCGTTTCTCCAGCGTTTTGGGCGGGTAGCGGTAGGCGAGCAACAAAAATTTGGCATACCGGCTTCTGTTATGCTGGCATGCGCTTATGTCAATAGTTTTAGCGGTCAACGTGACTGGGCAAAACAATACCACAACTATTTCGCATTGGGATGCAGCTCAAACTGGGAAGGCGCCAGCGAAAACATTGGCGGCGTATGTGTCAGGAAGTATGAAAAAGCCTGGGACAGTTTCCGCGACTTCAGTAAAAACCTGAGCGGGAGAAATGATTTTACAGCCCTGCAACAATCCTGCGGAAGTGATTGGAAAAAATGGGCAAAAGCGCTCGATACCCAAAAAGTATCAGACGTATCAGGTTTTGAAACGGAGGTGATCCGGGTGATCGAGGCGTACCGGCTGTATGAACTGGACAAGTAGTTTAAAATAAATCAGCCAGGCGACGGGGGCGGCGTACTTGTTCCCAGAAAAAACCTTCCAACTTTTTGGTATCGGTGCCGGCTTTTTTCATGGGTCCAAAACTACCGGTAGGTTGGTTGTAAAATTTGATACTTTCCACCTGGTTATTGCCAAAATACAGGCGCATTTCGGAGCATTGCGTTTCATTGAGCCCGATATAGGCACGCTGATCGTCGAGCGCATAATAAACGGCCTGTGCATTGCCTTCCACCAGCATTTCACGCACCTCGTCATCGCGGAAAAAAGCGGTGGTGGTGCGGCCTTTGATCTGGTTGAAAAGCAAACCGTCTTCCGAGTTTATAACCAGTGCGTTTTGAAGCAACCAGATACGATCCAGTTTTTTGTTTTTCAGCAACATCCGGATGGTATCGCCGGAGAACTGTGAGGTGTCGGACCAGATGACCGGGATGTCACGGATTTTATAAAACCAAAAAATAGAATCGGCGGAACTAAAAGAAAGCGAATCACAAGCAGCTTGTAAATCGCTTTTAAAAATGCGCACATCGCGGTGTGCCAGAAGCAGTCGCGTGTCGCTGGCAGAATCCGGCTTGTAAGAAGTAAGCGTGTCAGCGCTCATAAAAAGGGTATCGCGCTCGATCAGTGATTTCATCAGTGGCCGGCCGGAAGCGCCATTCAGCCCCATACCGCCAAAGGCATTCAGGAACTCCGTTTTTTTATTATAATCCATCCGATGGGCCAGGATGGTGAAATCGCTGGCGGTATCAATCCAGACCACGCTGCCAAGGGCTAGCCCGGCGCCCAGCACATCGTTAAAATCGAGCGAATCCGCCTCTATGATGTTGGGCGGATCAATTACCCTGCCCCTTCCAGTGATCTGATAGGCTTTATTGCGGCTGTCAACGTGTATCTCCGCTCCCCTGATATCGCGCGTGCTGTCCTGAAAATGCGCATTTCCCTTTAAAGTGGTCTTTTCAGTATCCGTGTTGTATCGGATCACATCCGCCTGGGTTTGCCGGCCTTTTTCAGGATCGTCGATATAGGCGTCTCCTTCCAGCATGTATTCTTTTGTAGTGCCGAAATAGCGCATTTTCCGCGATTTGCCGCGCTGTCCTTCTTTTTCGTACTGCGGATTGAGGTCGAATTCTGCAAAGTCATTTTCGATGTCGTAAAACCCGCCTTCCGTATAAATCCTGCTTTTCTGTTGGCTGATCAGAGTAGGCGCCAGGAAACGCACCGTTTGCGTTTCCGTATTGAAGGCCATCGTATCGGTACGCATGGTGAAATCGGGGTCGGTGCCGAGCACATCGCCTTTGAAAAAAATCTCTTTTTCATTGACATAGTAATAACCATGCGTACTGGTCAACTGACTTTGCCCGTTGGTGAGGGTAGCGCCGGTGTGGTAGGTGGCAATTTTATTGCCCAGGTCATATCGCAGGCGATTGGTGAACAACTCCTGAACGCCGTTGACAAGCACCACATTGCCAAATAAATGGCTGATTTTGGTATCTGTATTGTAGAGTGCGGAGTCGGCAAATACTTTAACGCTATCCGCCTGTTCAATAACGACGCCGCCTTTGAGCGTGGCATTGTCCTGGTCGAGGATGGCGGTATCGCAATAAACGAGGGTGTTTTCCTGGCGCATGCGCACATTTCCGCTGAGTTTTTGCAGGGTACGTTCTCCTTTAATAAAATATTCGACCACCAGGGCGGTTTCAATTTTTAATTTCTGGGTACTATCCTGTTGCAGGGGGGCAACAGTAACCTGTGCCTCCGACAAAGCCGGCAACAACACGGCAACGAAGAGCGTCAGGTAAAAACAGGTTTGCTTGCGGTAGGTAGAAAAATAGTAAAACAAGGTAATGTGGTTTAATTTGACTTGACTTTGCCGAGGCCGCTGATCCGAAATATCCATTCATAAACGTTCGATACCCATGTTTTGTCTACCAAAAACGTCAAAATTGTGGTAAAAAGCGTTGAGCAAAGAATAACAGAAAACACAACGGACTGAATAATCTCTCCGCCGGGAATACCCTGCTGTGCCGGAAGTGAGGCCAAAACTGCCGCCCCCAAGCCTTTGGGGATCATGGTAGCCATAAACGCTGCATCTTTGGTTGGCGTATCCCGGGGGACAGCGAGTCGGACGATGGGAATACGGATCAGAAAAAGGGCGCCGGTAATAATGGCCCCAAGCATCAGCATCCACCAGTCCTGCAAACGTACGGAGATACCGATATAAACAAAGAAGAAGGTGCGCAGGAGAAAAACGGCTTCGGAAAAAAAGGCCCGTTCGTGGTCGGTAAGAGATATCGGTTTCCTGGAAATTACATTTTTCATAATGGGCGGCCCCAGCACGTCGATGTTGCCGAGCGTAATGCCAAATGCGAGCGCTGCAATCGGGCCCGAATAATTTAATATTTCGACAATGCCGTAAATAATAAAAACAAAGGCCGGGGTGGTAAAAACCGTATTCTGCAAGGTGCGCATCCGGTTGAGCAGAACACTCCACAAAAAAGCACCCGCAATACCCAGCATGGCCGCCAATAAAAATGCGGCGATCATCTGGCCGGTGACAAAGGCTACATCTACCCGGCCGATTTTATAAGCACTTAACAAAGTGAGGGGTATGGCCAACGTATACACATCGGAAAATGCCGATTCGAGCACCAGAATCGTACTGCTGCGCTCGGTCATGGGGTATTGTTTGGCCAGAGTCGTCACAACCGCCGAAGAAGTCCCGCCCACAATACTACCCAGTATCAGCGAACGCAGCACACCCAGGTCGGTATAGAAATAAGTAATGCCCGCAGCAACCAAACAGCTCCCGAAAAAGTTATACGTGGTGATACGGGCCGTACCGCCTAAAGAGTTGATCAGCGGCTCCAGTCGTTGGTCGATACCGCTTTCAAACAATATAAAAACAAGCGTAATTGTGGTAAAAACCGGCCCTACCGCCCCAAAATTGGACAAACTGACAATACCGCCGATAGGTCCCAGCAGTAGCCCGATGATAAAAAGCCATAAAACATCCGGTACTTTCGTGCGGGCGAAAAGACTGGCGAAATAATGTGACAAAAAAATCGTGATGCCGACAAAAACAATGGTATAGGCGGTAGGCATAGTCTGGGTGTTAAATTGAGTTTTAT
>JADLCC010000338.1 GCA_020847425.1 Saprospiraceae bacterium | reverse complement strand
TGCGCCTGCCGACCGGCGTGACGGCTGATGCGATCCGCCAGCAACTTTCGGCGCTGGAAGTCTGGGTGTGTAAGGTTTTTGAAGAAAAACCGGCTTTAAGGGAGGCTTTTACAGAAAAAATTTACCGTACTGGCGATGTGCTGGAAATAGGCGGCCGGCGATACACCCTGCAGGTCAGCATCGAAGCGCGGGGGACGCATACCGCCAAAATGAACGGCAATGTGATTTCCCTGCAAATCAGCGACCGATCGACGCCCTTGAACCGGACAAAAGCCATTAAATCGCTGATGAGCCGCGTGGTGGCAAGCGATTTTTACCCGGAAATTCGCCGCCGGGTGCTGGACTGGAACGACCGCACTTTTCGCCAGCACGTGCAAAGTGTCAACCTGAAATACAACCACAGCAACTGGGGCAGTTGTTCGGCGCGCAACAACGTCAACCTCTCCACCCGGCTGCTCTTTGCGCCGACGGATGTACAGGATTATGTCATCCTGCACGAACTGGCGCACCTGGTCGAACTCAACCATTCCGACCGTTTCTGGGCGCTGGTAGCCCAACACATGCCCGATTACGAGGAAAAAGAACGCTGGCTGAAAAAGAACAGGCACTTATGTGACTTCTGAGGCGAAAGAGCAAAATTGCAAAAGGCAAAAAGCAATGTTGGTCAGTGTGTTATAGAAGATTTAATGGTAACAAATTTTGCAGGTCTACACAATGCACGATATAACGAACGCTTCCGATATCAAAACCCTGATCGATCAGTTCTATGCCAAAGTGCAGGAGGACGAGGTCATCGGTTATATTTTTAACGACATCGCGCAGGTGAACTGGCCTGCGCACCTGCCGGTCATGTATGCCTTCTGGGAATTTCTGCTGCTGGATGCGCCGGATGGTTACCGGGGAAATCCCATCCAGAAACATTTCGATCTGCACCAGAAACACCCGCTCAAGGCAGCGCATTTCGACCGCTGGGTGCTGCTTTTTCAGTCGACCGTAGATGAACTTTTTGCCGGACCCACGGCAGAAGCAGCCAAATTTAAAGGTTATGCGATTGCTGAAACCTGGAAACCGAAATTTGACGGGCCGTTTGCGGGCTGAAGTAATAAAAAAGCCTCTTGTTCGGAAACCAATACACCTTGCCCCATTCTATCTTTGCGCCCACATTGTACACCACCACCACACTTACCTCCGCTGTACAATGCTGTTCATTATTTGCCTAACCATTTTTTAAAACTAAACCTATGCAGGAACTTGGACTGAAAAATCCATTGGCTAACCTTGAATCCGTAGGCCTCAAAAACTACAAAACCGCCTACTGGAACCTCTCCCCTGAAGAACTCGCAGAACATTCCATTCAAAAAGGTATGGGCCAACTGGCCGACAGCGGCGCCCTGGTGATTTACACCGGCGAATTCACGGGCCGTTCTCCCGATGATCGCTTTATCGTGAAGGACAGCATGACCGCCTCCAAGGTACACTGGGGAAAAGTCAATATCCCGTTCGACGCCCGGAAATTTGACAAACTCTGGCGCAAATGCTGTGCGTACCTGAAAAAGAAAGACCTCTATGTGCGCGACCTGCGCGCCAATGCCAGCGCCAATCCCGACTACCAGTTGCGTCTGCGCGTGGTGACGGAATACCCCTGGAGCAGCCAGTTTGCCAATAACATGTTCCTGCGCCCCGAGCGCGAAGAAATACTCGGATTTGATCCGCGCTGGACGGTGCTCTGCGTTCCGGGTTTCAAAGCCGATCCGGCGGTCGACGGCACCCGGAAGCACAATTTTGCCATTGTCAATGTAAAAAAACGCCAGTTGCTGATCGGCGGAACGGGTTACACGGGCGAAATCAAAAAAGGCATTTTCTCGGTCATCAATTTTGTGCTGCCGACGCGCACCACCGATGCACTGCCCATGCACTGCTCCGCCAACGTAGGCAAAGACGGCGATATCGCACTCTTTTTCGGCCTGTCCGGCACCGGCAAAACAACCCTGAGCGCCGATCCCAACCGCGCACTTATCGGCGATGACGAACATGCCTGGGCCCGCGATGAGGTGTTCAATTTTGAAGGCGGCTGTTACGCCAAAACCATCGACCTGACCGAAGAAAAAGAGCCCGATATTTTCCATGCCATTCGCCACGGCGCTATCCTGGAAAATGTAAAATTTGTGGAAGGCACCCGCCAGGTGGACTATGCCGACCGCAGTATTACCGAAAACACGCGGGTGTCGTATCCTATTTACCACATTCCCAATGCCGTCAGGCCCAGCCGCGCCGAAGGTGATCCCAAAAATATATTTTTCCTGACCTGCGATGCGTACGGCGTATTGCCACCCATTTCTCGCCTTACGCCCGAACAGGCCATGTACTATTTTATCAGCGGTTATACGGCACGCGTGGCAGGCACCGAAGTAGGTATCAAAGAACCAAAATCGGTATTTTCCGCTTGTTTCGGCGCACCATTCCTGCCTTTGCACCCGGCCAAATACGCCGATTTGCTGGGCAAAAAACTGCGCAAAAGCAAAGCCAACGTCTGGCTCATCAATACCGGCTGGAGCGGTGGCCCATACGGCGTCGGGAACCGGATGAAACTTTCCTACACCCGCGCCATGATCACCGCAGCCCTGAATGGAGGCCTGAACAACGTAGGTTACCACGCACATCCGGTTTTCGGCATGAAGATTCCAACATCCTGCCCGCATGTGCCCGACCACATTTTGAACCCGCGCGATACCTGGTCGGATAAAAACAAATACGACCTCAAAGCCGCGCAACTGGCCAGTGAGTTTGTGGATAATTTCAAAAAATTTGAAGACCAGGTGAAGCCGGAGGTGATTGCGGCAGGCCCCAAAGGGTGATCTTGTTGTTGATGAGGTTGATAAGGGTTGATGAGGTTGATAATGGCTACTCGAAAAGGAGATTGTCTGCCAAAGAGTATCTATTATCAACCTCATCAACCCTTATCAACCTCATCAACAAAAAAACAAAAACACAAAGCCTCGCCCTGCTCGTTGAAATCCCATAGTTTTGCCTACGTAAAGCACATGGAATGCGTAAACTCGACGAACAACTCAAGGCGGCCATACTCCGGATGCCGGTCAAGGAGAAAGATAAATTGCTGCTCCGGCTGGTGACCAAGGATCAAAAACTGATTCGACGCCTGGTTTTTGAATTGCTCGAAGGCGGAGAAACACGCAATGAACGAGCCGACGAATTGCGCGAACAAATTACCCTGAAACTGCCTCAAACGGGAGCAGACCTGACTCCGGGCCTGCTCCTGCTTGAAATCCGTTTCTGGAATGCCCGTATTACCGAGCATGTGCAGGCTACCAAAGACAAGCCCGGCGAAGTTATACTCACTACTTTTCTGCTGGCCGAATCCTTCCGGCGACATATGGTAATGCTGCGTTCTTATCCGGAGCGCCGCGTCGATACCTTCGCGCCTTATGTGGTGCGCCGTACGGCTATGCTGTTGAAAAAGGCGGCATTGTTGCACGAAGATTATGTCATCGAATTCAGAAGGGATATGAACGAACTGCTGCAATCGATCCGCGGATTCAGACCGACAGCCCTGCTGGCCCAGCAAGCGGAATTACCTGCCGCGCTGGAATATTGATAACAATAAAATCTTTTTCCTGAAAACAGCGTTTTTAGGACTGTTTTCAATTTAATTCACTCATACACATTTAGGATATGCGCCGAATCATTGTTTTGTTGTTTTTATGGGTAAGTGTGCTCGCGCAAATGCGCGCCGCCGTTATGCTGCTTCCGATGGACGAGACCCGTCAAAGGAATCACCTGAAGGCGTACGGGATTACCTATTGGGTAATTTCACAGGGTGTGGAAGCCTATTGGCTGCTCAATTACCGGGGCGGCAGTTTTGCTTTCGCGTATTCGCCGACATTTGAAAAAGAATGCAAAACCCGCGATGTGAGTTATGAAGTGATTTCAGACGCCCAGTTTGCGGCGATTCAGAATGATATACTCAATCCGGAGGTCAACCAGGATGTGATCAAACTGGAAAAAGCGCCTAAAATTGCGGTTTATACGCCGGATAAAAACGAAAAAGGGGAAGTTATCCAGCCCTGGGACGATGCCGTAACAATGGTGCTGACCTATGCTGAAATTCCGTATGATGTACTCTACGATACGGAAGTACTGCAAGGGAAACTGGCAGAATATGATTGGCTTCACCTGCACCACGAAGATTTTGCGGGCATGTATGGAAAATTTTATGCGAGTTACGGCGGGCAGCCCTGGTACCGCGAGCACGTCCGGATGATGGAGAACCTGGCCACAAAAAATGGTTTCGACAAGGTCAGTCAGCTCAAACTGGCTGTGGCAAAAAAAATTGAACAATTTGTAACGGCCGGCGGCTTCATGTTTGCCATGTGTTCCGCAACGGATACCTACGATATCGCACTTTCCGCAGAAACGACGGATATCTGCGCCACGCCTTTCGACGGCGACCCGATCGACCCGAATTGCCAGACCAAACTGGATTATTCCAAAACCTTTGCATTCACGAATTTCCAGGTCATTACCGACCCCGGCGTTTACGAGCACTCTACCATTGACCACAGCGAGGTGACCGGTCGAAGGATACCACCCGAACAGGATTATTTTACCCTGTTCGACTTTTCGGCTAAATGGGATCCCGTCCCAACCATGCTCACCCAGTGCCACACCCGTACCGTCAAAGGTTTTATGGGGCAGGCTACGGCATTCCAGAAAAAATACATCAAACCCAACGTGCTGACTATGGGTGAAAACAAACCGGCCAGCGAAGCCCGCTACATCCACGGCACCCATGGTTATGGTTTCTTTACCTATTACAGTGGCCACGACCCCGAAGACTACCGCCACTATGTTCAGGATCCGCCTACCGACCTGGCTTTGCACCCAAACTCACCGGGTTATCGCCTGATTTTGAACAATATCCTGTTTCCTGCTGCAAAGAAAAAGCACCAGAAAACCTGAATTCGCAAATTCTCCTGTGGCGTAGTATATCTTTGCCCCAAAATAACAATTTAACATGCGTTTTACATTTTCTCTATTACTGCTATTAGCCTTTCAGGCTTGTAAAAATGATGCTGGTTCACAAGAGAATCAGGCTGTAAATAACCCTGCCACCCAGGGAACAAAGACGGGTGTGGAATCAGGCCTTAAACCCGAAACAGAAAAAATAGGCAAAAGACAAGCCTTCGAGGTTTTAGAAGAAACCATCAAGGTCATGCCAGCTGAAGACTTTGATCAGTTTCTCCAGATCAATTCCAATACTCCTCTGATCGACCTGCGATCTGTAAAGGAATATAATACTGCCCACATTCTTCGGGCGGTCAATATTCCTTTTGAATCGGAAGGTTTTGAAAACAAAATCAAAGATTTACAGGGTGCAACCAATGTAGCAATCTATTGCTCCAATGGGATACAGAGCAATAGGGCGGCCCAAACTCTGAAAAAGCTCGAAATCAAAAAAATCAGAATTTTGAAAAATGGATTGCAGGGTTGGGCAATTGCACATAAGATGCTGGTGCGGGATCAGCCCAAGACAAAAAACAAGTAAAAAGTCGAAGACGCGTGTATGATGGACTTTTATGCTATTTTTGACCGTTTACTTCGCACTGACGACTTCGCGCCATGATAGATTCGATTGTTCAGTATTTTACTAATATTCCCTCCGCTCACCGAAGCGCTATTCTGTTGGGAGGGTTGACGATTTTTTTATTGCTGGAAAGCGGCATTCCCTTGTTCCGCAAACCCTACAATAAATGGTCGCATACCTGGATCAACCTGTTTTTCACAGCAACTACAGTGCTGATCAATTTTTTGATGGCATCTATCCTGCTGCGTTCCAGCGACTGGGTGGTGGAAAAAAAGTTTGGTATCCTGCAATGGCTTCCTGCAATGCCCATGTGGCTGTTTCTGATCGTCGGGCTGCTGCTGCTCGATCTGATCGGCGCTTATTTTGTGCATTGGGCCGAACACAAAGTGCGCTGGATGTGGCGTTTCCACCTGGTACACCACACCGATCCGCACGTTGATACCACCACAGCCAACCGCCACCATCCGGGTGAAAGTATTTTCCGGTTTGTATTTACTACTGCCGGCGTAATACTCGCCGGAGCCCCCATTTACATTGTCTTTTTGTACCAATCCCTCTCGGTTGCGCTGTCGCAGTTCAACCATGCCTATATCCGTTTCCCGCGCGGACTCGATCGTTTGCTGAGTTGGGTGATCGTCACGCCCAATATGCACCGGGTGCACCACCATTATACTTTGCCGTATACTGACAGCAACTATGGCAATATTTTTTCCATTTGGGACCGGCTCTTCGGCACATTTTCCAGATTGGAAGATGAAGAAATTGTTTTTGGCATCGATACACATCTGGATGTTGCAGAAAATTCGAATGTCGGCAACCTGTTAAAAATACCCTTTCAACCTTATCGCTCACCGGGGGGCTCCAAATTTGAAGCCTGAACCTGTTGAACCCTCTCGAATGACACGCCACATCGCTACGCGCAACCGCCTTTTTCTACTCCTGTTTTTGGGCGCCACACTTTTCGGAACCCCATTATCAGCACAAGTGAGTTACCTGTACTGCGGTCGCATTATTCCGATCAGTGGCGAACCAGAAACAGCCGTTACGGTGGTTGTGGAAAACAACAAGATTGCCCGAATTGAAAAAGGCTACTCCGCTGCGCCGGCTGGTGTGCAAGTTTTCGATTTAAAAAACAAAACGCTGCTGCCCGGACTGATCGACTGCCACGTACACTTTGAATTTGAGCAAAACCGCAATTCCTACAACGAACGGTTCCTTTTTAATGACGCCGATATCGCTTTTCATTCGGCCGTGTATGCACGCCGGACCCTTGAATCCGGGTTTACCACTGTGCGCGATCTCGGCGGCACCGGCGTCAACATCAGCTTGCGCAATGCTATCAATGCCGGTTGGGCTACAGGACCACGCATCATTACCGCCGGCAAAGCCCTGAGTATTACCGGCGGACATGGCGATGCGACGACGGGCGCCCGCTGGGATTTGTTCGATATTCCAGGACCGGAAATGGGCATTGCCGATGGCCCGGAAGAGTGCCGCAAGGCTGTGCGCAACCAGATCAAACGCGGTGCGGATTGTATAAAAGTCTGCGCTACCGGCGGCGTTTTGTCCCTGGCCCGCGATGGCAGGCTTCCACATTACGCGGCTGACGAACTGGAGACCATCGTCAAAACAGCCCGCGACCTGGGTGTGGATGTAGCCGCCCATGCGCATGGCGACGAAGGTATGCGCCGGGCTGTGGAAGCAGGAGTCGTCACCATCGAACACGGTACTTTTATGAGCGATGCCACCATGGATGCCATGATCAAAAAAGGCACCTGGTATGTGCCGACACTGACTGCCGGTTTTGCCGTCAGCGACAGCGCTAAAAATGCCCCGGGTTTTTTCCCGGAAGTGGTGCGTGTGAAAGCGCTTGCCATTGGGCCACAAATTCAGGCAACTACTGCACGGGCATACAAAAAAGGGGTGAAAATTGCTTTCGGCACGGATGCTGGCGTTTATCCGCACGGGAAAAACAACCTGGAATTTGTACACATGGCCGGCGCTGGCATGAAAAACACGGATATTTTGCGCTCCGCCACCCTCGATGCGGCGACCATGCTTCATTTGCAGGATAAAATCGGCACCATTGAAACTGGAAAATTTGCAGACCTTGTAGCCGTAGACGGCAACCCGCTGGATGATATCAATGCCATGACGCGGGTGACGTTTGTGATGAAAGATGGAAAAATGATTGTTTACAGATAGCAGGGAAGTTTGATGGTTGAGATGCTTGAGTAGGCACCCTCAACAATCTCAACCCTCAACCGCTCAACAAACCATCCAACCCTTCCACCATGTACCTAACCAACCGCTTTTTCTGGATTTTTGGCGCTGTGATGGCGTGCTTTGCCCTGGCTTACCCCTTCGGCTGGCTCTTCCCCATCGCTCAATTGTCTTTGGTAGCGGCCCTGGGACTTGTACTGGCAGATGTGTTGCTGCTGTATTGGAAAAGACCAAAAATTTCCTGCGAACGGCGATTGAGTACGGTTTTTTCGTTGAGCGATCCCAATGAAGTGCGCTTGTTGCTCGAAAACCAGGGGAATTTGCACCTGTCGTTGTCCATTGCCGATGAATTGCCCGCCCAGTTTCAGCGCCGCGATTTTGAAATTAAGTGCCAGTTGCCGCCCGGGCAACCATATGTGGCTACCCATACTTTGCGCCCTTTGTCTCGCGGGGTGTATCAGTTTGGAAACATCAATGTGTTTGCTGCTACCCGGCTCGGACTGGTCGAGCGCAAACTGGTGTTCCAACAACCCCAGGAAGTGGATGTCTATCCTTCCATTATCCAGATGAAGCGCTACGAACTGCGCGCCATGCAGCATATTGCGCACGAAACGGGCATCAAAAAAATGCGCCGTATTGGCCACAGTTACGAGTTCGAGCAAATCAAAAACTACGTGGAAGGCGACGATTTCCGGAGCATTAACTGGAAAGCCTCGAGCCGCCGGGCCACGCTGATGGTCAATCAGTACGAAGACGAGCGCAGCCAGCAGGTGTACTGTATTATCGACAAAAGCCGCGTCATGAAAATGCCGTTTGAGGGCCTCAGTCTGATGGATTATGCCATCAATACCGCACTGGCCATCAGCAATATTATCCTGAAAAAACAGGATAAGGCGGGCCTGCTCAGTTTTTCCGACGTCATCGGCGCTACCCTGAAAGCGGAACGGGACACAGGCCAACTCAAACGCATTATGGAAGCGCTGTTCCGGGAAAAAGAGCGGCCCGGAGAAGCCAACTACGAACTCCTGTACGAAGGTGTGCGCCGGCTCATCGGTATGCGCTCGCTGCTGCTGCTGTTTACCAATTTTGAAAGTACCTACGCGCTGGAGCGGGCGCTGCCAACCCTGCGCCGCCTCAACCGCTCGCACCTGCTGGTCGTCGTGTTTTTTGAAAATACTGAAATCCGCAAACTGGCCTCCGAAGAAGTGCATAAAACCGCAGACATCTATCGCCAGACGGTAGCGCGGCAATTCCTGCAGGAAAAAAAGGAAATGGTTACCAAACTGCGCCAGTACGGCATACAGGGAGTGCTTACCCGGCCCGAAGACCTGACGCTGAATACGATTAACAAGTATTTGGAGTTGAAGTCGAGAGGGCTGATTTGAGTTATGAGTTATGAGGGATGAGTTATGAGTTGTTTGGTGGTAACCTTTGGCCTCTGATATGAAAATGCCAAAGGTTACCACCAAACAACTCATAACTCATCCCTCATAACTCATAACTATCCTTCATCTTCCTCACTATCGCAGTGATACTGGTGTTTCGGTGCGCTCGGCCTTTCGCCGCCTTCGCCTCCTTTTTTTGCCGACTGTATTTTCTGTATCAGCCGCGCGCGTTCTTTCCGCACCCATTCTTGCATATTGGCGTCTTCCTGCCGGTCAAAAAACAGGATGCCATCCACCCAGGTTTTTTCGGCTTTGGCGTAAACGGACAGCGGGTTTTCGTTCCAGAGCACCACATCGGCGTCTTTACCGGTTTTCAGGCTTCCGGTTTGTTGGTCGATGTGCAGCAGTTTCGCCGGATTAATGGTCACCATTTTCCAGGCCTCTTCCTCTTTCATACCTGTGTACATGACTGATTTGGCGGCTTCCTGGTTCAGGCGGCGGGCCATTTCCGCATCGTCGGAATTGATGGCTACCACTACGCCACGGTCGGTCATCATGCCTGCATTGTGCGGGATGGCCTCGTACACTTCGTATTTATAGGCCCACCAGTCGCTGAAAGTAGAAGCGCCTGCGCCGTGTTTTGCCATTTTATCGGCCACTTTATACCCTTCCAGGATGTGGGTGAATGTGTTGAGTTTGAAACCGAAACGTTCGGCAATGCGTATCATCATCGTTATTTCAGACTGGACGTAGGAGTGGCAGGTGATGAAACGTTTACTTTCCAGGATTTCCAGCAAGGCTTCCAGATCCAGGTCTTTGCGGTAGGGCTTGCCCGATTTTTTCAGTTTGCCGTATTCCTGGGCGCGAGTGAAATAATCGGCGTACACCTGCTCCACGCCCATACGCGTCTGCGGGAAACGGGTGCTCGTACTGCTACTGCTTTGTTTTACATTTTCGCCGAGGGCAAATTTGATGAAGCCTGGCCAGTTCTGAAATTTCAGGTCCTCCGGCATATACCCCCAGCGCAATTTGATCAGTTGCGTTTGTCCGCCGATAGGATTGGCCGAACCGTGCAACAGGTGGCTGCTGGTGACGCCGCCGGCCAACTGCCGGTAAATATCGTTGTCTTCCGAGTCGATCACATCGGCGATGCGCACTTCCGCGCTGCTCTCCTGCGAGCCCTCGTTGACGCTGCGCGTTACGGCGATATGCGAATGTTCGTCGATAATACCGGCCGTGAGGTGTTTGCCGGTTCCGTTCACCACAACGGCATTGTCCTGTACCGGCAGTTTTTTGCCAATTTTCAGGATTTTTCCGTTTGAAATCAGCACATCGGTATTTTGCAGGACACCCTCTTTTTCGCTGGTCCAAACCGTGGCATTTTGAATCAAAACGGTTTGTTGCACCGGTTTTTCCTTCCAGCCAAAGGCCGTAAAAGGAAAAATGAGGTCGCCGGTTTCAGGTTTGACGACAGGGGCTTGCTTGGGCGTTTTGTTGTCCGGCTCGGGCGTTTTCAGGTAGGCAGCATTCCAACTGACCCAACTGCCATCCGGCAAGGTGCCCTGGCCGACCCACTCTTTGGGGCCCATCACGCCCGACAGCGATACGTTCGCTTTTTGCACCGAATCGGGCTGAAACGTAAGCAGCACCGTACCCGTGGTATTGTAACTCAAAGTGGCTTTTGTTTTCGTGCTGTCGGCGCGCATGATTTGTACTTCCGGCGACTCCGCTTTGCCTTTTACCGTCATCGTGTACGTTGCAGTTCCGACCTGGAGTTGGTAGATGCCCATTGCGCCGGAAGGGAAGGTTTTGTCGGCTGCAATTTCGTACAAGGCGCCTTTCACCCAGTTCTGGTAAATTTTGCCTTCGGGTTTAAAAAGGTTGCCATTCGTAATGATAAAGTTGGCGATTTTACCCGGCTCGAGGCTGCCGATCTGGTTGTAACTGCGGATGAAATTGGCGGGATTGTAAGTAAGCGCTTTCAGGGCGGTTTCTTCGCTCAGACCGTATTCGACGGCTTTTCTGAGGTTTTCCCAGAACTTGTTTTTTTCTTTTAAACCGTTGATGGTCAGCGCAAAATGGACGCCGGCGCCTTGCAGTCGCGCCGGGTTGGAAGGCGCTAATTCCCAGTGTTTCAGGTCTTTCAGGGGCGTATTCAGCGCATCGTAGGGGTCGCGCACATCAAAACCTTCGGGAAAATTGAGCGGCACAATCAGCGACTGACCTGTTGCAGCGATTTCCTGCAGGCGCTGGTAGTCATCTCCGGCGGATTTGACGATGTATTTCACCCCGAATTCCTGCCCAATACGGGCAATGCGGAGTTCGTCCAGTTTTTCCGTGGATTCAAATATTTGTGGCAAATCCAGCAGCGCATTCCAGGCTTCGAGCGAGAGGTTTTTTTCCTCCTTGAAGCCTTCCAGTTTGTACCACTGGCCGTCGAGGTAAGTCTGCCGGATGAGCGCGATGCAACCCATCAGAGAGTTGGGGTAATTCTGCGTGCTGCTGCCTTTGCGAAAGGACATGAAATGGCCCGCTTTTTCCAGCAGGATCATTTCGTGTTCCCGCGTTTCGCCGAGCGCTACCAGTGCGCCCGTGCCTCGGGAAATACCGTCCGCATTGTGCGTGAGCACAGCGCCGAAGCCGATTTTGCGCCATTCTTCAGCGGCTTTTGCGTCATTGGAAAACAATGCGGCGGCGCTGAATTCGGGCCGCAATCCTTCATTCCAGGCATAAGGACCTTTTTTTGCGCTCAGGGCTTGCCGGGGTTGCCCAAATCCGCCGCGGGCATCCGGTGGCGGCGCAGGCAGTCCATACCCGGTGGCATACAGATCGATAAAACCCGGATAAATCGTTTTGCCGCTGCAATCGTGTATGGCGGCGTCTTTTGGAACAGCCAGGTTCGGGCCGGCAGCGATCACTTTTCCATCGCGGATCAGCAAAGTAGCGTTATCGACACTCGTTTTGTAGTCGATGTAAATGGTAGCATGGGTAAATGCATGCAATCCTGTGCGCTCGTCGGAGGGAGCGGCAACTGGAAAGGTTTGTTGGGCAAAGAGGGCAGTCTGGCTGATGAGCAAGGAAATCCCCAGCAGTACACGGGTCAATTTTTTCATGGAAAAGAAAGTTTTGCGCCGTGAAAGTACTGAAGTGCTTACAATGTTTTTAATTCCGACTGGATAGCCTCGATACGGAGTTTCATTTGGTGTAGCATATAGTTGCGCTGTAGTTCTCCTTCCAGGCTTATTTTGGTGGTGTTTTGGCGGATGCGTTCCATCCAGGTTTCAATCGTGTGGATGAGCAAAGGATCGGCGCTATGCAGGTAATTCGGATTGTCGAGGGTGGTAAATGCCGATTTATACGCGTCGGAACGCACCAGAATCGTATTGTTGGTATAAATCATCTGGTTCAGGTACAGATCGAAACCGGCAGATTCAGAGCCGTCCTCCGATGTTTTTTGCCCGGCTGAGGCAAACCGCCCGATGCGGTCGGTGAGCTGGTGCAGGTGTTCGCAAAGATCGAGCGCCACCTGCCGCTCCACCAAATGCGAAACGGCGCACAACCTGATCTGGCTCAACGTATTTTCCAGCGTATGTACCGGCCAGAACTCGCGCGAGGGAATGCCCGCATACAAGGCCTGCAAACGCAGACGCGTAGCATCGAGTGTCGGATATGCCGCTGCAAAATGCTCTGGATGAAACGGCACATCGCGCAATTCGGGCGTCTGCCAGTTGACGCGCCCCCAGAGGTATAGTTTGAACGCAATCAGGTTGGGGAAATACAGGTAGTAAAAAATAGGCAACTCATAGGTGGCGTACCAGATATTCGGATTGGGCAGCCGGCGCAATGCTGTGAGTTGGCTTTCCAGTCCGCCGAGGTAATCGACGGGCGTTATAAGTTCCTGCCCAAAGGCTGAATACTGCAAGGATACGGACTTGTCTTCGGTGATAAAACGGTCGGCAGAAATGCCGTAATGCCGGAGCAGCGTGAGCGCCTCCTCCAGAGAAAGCGGCACCTCCCCGCGCATTTTTTTGTACACGGTACCGGAACTCAGGGCGAGCAGGCCGCCGATCTCCTTGGCAAGGGTGACCCGGGCCGGTAATTTTTTGGTGATTTCGGTAAAAAGCCAGGATTGAAATTGTCCGGTCATGACTGATGAAGCGCTTGATGAATGGGATTTTGTCATCGGGTGACAATGACGTGGCGCTCAAAGGTAGAAACTTGTCGCTACATGACAAAGATGGGGAAAACAGTGGCAGGGAGCGACAAAGCGGGATTTGGAGGAAGTGTCATTTGCTCGAATCTTTGTGCGGTAATCGGTTCTGCAGACTGACAAAAAACTAACTTGTTTCACCATTCCAAAAAATAATTTTTATGCGAATCATTTTATTACTACCCCTGCTCCTGCTCTTAGGCCGATCCGGTACTGCACAAACGCCTTATCAATTGTCTTTGCCTCCAGCAGGCGTGGCGTATAGCACTGCTTATGAATTAGAAGAGCAAAGTTATTACACCATACCCGAGGGCAGCGACCCGAACGAATTGGGTAAATTAGATATTCTGAAATTAGAAAAAAGCATCGTCCGCAAACGGGTGGAAAATGCCGTGCTGGAAGACGGATCATCCGTGTTGACCATTACGATCCTCAACCCCGCCGAAGCATACCATGACTGGCCGCAACCCATCGGGCGGTATGAGATCGACAGCAGCGGTATTCGGGTGTACAGTCCCGCAGGCCTGCTGTTGCAAAACATTGCGCCCGACTCCGCCATGACGGCCCTGAATAAAATGACCCGGGAACTGCATGCGGCGAATGAGCCGAACTTCAAGTACGATTTTCCGGCCATGGATTCGGAGAAAATTACCGCCCTGGAAAACGAAGGCAAAGACGTACAGTCGCTCGGTAACGATGCTTACGAAATCAAGGACGCACTACAATACAACGTGTACGACCCCGCATACAAACGCACATACAGCCGCTACACCGACCCCAAAACCGGTGGTGAAGAAAAAAAGTGGCAGGTGTACACCACCACGGAAAGCGGCATTATCATGCCGGGATTCGAGCGCACCACCACCAAAATCATCCGCCCCTCCGGCGCTTGTATGGAACGGGTGCTGGATAAAAAGTACAGCAACTATGTCATCAAAGCGCGCGGTAAAGTCAGGGAGCGCCACCAGCAGGTAATGGAAAGTGGAAAATACCTCGGCCTGTTCCCCAACCCGGCTAAAGACCAGGTGACGGTGAACCTCGACGATTCCGTGCTGCCCGGTTCCAGCCTGCGCATATTGGATGCGTTGGGAAAAACCGTGTACACCCAGCAGGATATACAGCCCGAATCGGCGGTACTGGTCGACCTGCAAGGCCGTACGCCCGGTATGTATTTCATACAAGTGCAAACAAAAGGCGGCTTGCGTACGCTGCGGTTTATTAAACAATGATCCTTCAAAAAAGTGTTTTGTGTTTTGTTTTTGGTGTTTCGGAATGCTGCGCGCTATAGCCCCAAACACGAAAAACTACACACCAAACACCAAAAAAACATATAAAACAATGAAAAACGTTATATTATTTCTCTTTCTGCTTGTAACGCTGAAAACGGCTGCCCAAAAAGGCGATACCCTTTTTAATGACAACAAATGCCCCACCGAAGTACAGTATCACGGCGTAAAATTTAATTCGCCGGTATTCGATGGCCATCCGCTTCCCTGGTCGCCGCCTGCTTATCCGCCGCCGGTGGCGTTCGGGCCGACGGGTTTGGGGGATAGGTATATCCACTGGGTACATGGGTTGGATGGCAGCGAGGGTTCCTGGGCACAGGCCGCCGCCGCTACAGAAACGGGTGGTGATAATGGTGACCCCATCGTAGTGACGCCCCCCGGAGGTACTCCATTTGACTTTGTAGCCCGGAAGGTGCGCACTAAAAAGCATACCTACGGCGAAGTGGACTTTGCTCCAGCTATACTAGACTTACAGGACGAGATGGAGCAGGTAACTTATCCGGTAGGCCACACCTTCGAGCGTGACTTCATCATTGCCCACAGCCAGGGTGGGATCGTATCCCGCGGACTGGATCACAGGCTTACCATTGGAAATATTAATGCGGATCGATATTTCAGCGGCATTGCTACTTTTAACACCTCGCATGGAGGAGCACAGATACTGAACAGTCGTGAGAACGGATTGCTGAACGAAATGATTAGCGACCTTTGTACCGTGGCCCTTACAACGACACTGGCGGAAACACTACAGGAAAAAGCAATTTTAGATTTATTCATCAACCAGTCTGCAGCGAACGACAGCATTCGGGTGTTCTGCGATACGAAAGGTGTATCCCTGGCGGGTTTGTTTCTTTCCTCACTTGCCAAACCCAAAACGTTGAGCGCCTCGTATGCAGTTGGTGCCCCTGACTTGGAGGGTTTAAACGCAGCCGGTAATCCGGGCCTGTACAAAGCCGCTTTTTATGGCGTGGAATATTCGGACGGCGACAACAACATGGCACAGCCCAAGCAACTGCTGTGGCGCTTGCTCTCTTCATTCGGCTCTGAAGCCACGAATGCAGATCCATTTACGGCTGATTTGGACAATAAACTGGTAGATAGTGTCAGTAATATTATGGCGGAATGGGAAGGGAAATATAACTATTTCGATGGTATACTGGCGGATGGAGTTACTCCGGCTTGTGGTATATTTGGTTGGATATTTCTTCCAGGGCCTTGTGCAGTTGCGACTGTGGTTCAATATAATGTGGAACAGAACAATGCAATAGACCAACGTGAAACTTACCGCGAAGCCCTCGAATGGCTCAACGGTGTAGACGATCAATGGGCGACCATCATAGGCGCAAGAGAAAATGTATTTATTCAAGGCAATAACGAATGTGTCTGCACCCAATGGACCGATAACGGCCAGGCATTAAGCACAACATCCTACTTCCTGGATAATCCCGAGGATTGTAATTCCTATAATTCGGGTACTTACGACCAGTCGTCACCTTTTTACACCAGTTGTATGGTGCCTCCTGTTTATGAAGTACAGTGGAAAGAATCGGACGGCGTAGTGCTGCGCGAATCGCAGAGGGCATTTCCGGGGGTGGGAGTTCAGGGCGTAAGACGGCTGGAAAAGATGAACCACTTTCAGGTACGGAATTCGAGTGAGACGGCGATAGGGTTGAATGCGTTGTTTAATGGAGAAGTTGGGAATGATCCACAAACGCGCGCTTTCTTTAAGACAGATAAAAAACAATAACTTGTAATATTCGGGAGGGGGACTACTCCTCTCGAATACAACTTTAAGACCATGCAAAAAATTATGATATTTCATCTTTTGTTCATATTCAATCTGGCAATCTTCAGCTGCCAAAAAGAGCCTGTTCCGGAGCCGGAGCCTCCAAAACCTACTACACCGAAATTAGATATTCTTTGGCAGAAACCAGTTTCACAGGATACTTTGGAGTATTATATCAATGTACATTTTGCTCAGGGGGGACAAGTTCTTTATTGTACAAATCTTTCATCACCTACTGCAACGATTCAAGCAAGAAATGGAGAAAATGGTAGTTTGAAGTGGATATATAACTCATTCGAGTTTCCCGTTAGTAGTTTTAACCTATTTAGCGAGTTATTTGTACATGACGAAAAAATCATTGTTGAAGATGATGGGGATGTTTATTGTATAGATTATTTAAGCGGGCAAAGACTATGGTATAAAAAAGGCTTTAGTTCTCCATTGGGTTCAAATAAGATTGGGAATGAATTATATACTATACAAACAACTGGAAGTTATCCTAACACTACATCTTCCTCTTTGGTACGCTGTAAAATTGAAAGTTTTTTTGAGGGATGGGATACCGTTTATACAAGGCTTGCAGTTCCTGACTCATTTCCAATTTTTAACACGCCAGTATGCTGGGTAAACCCACAAGGGGACTCCATTTTAGTGTTTGAAGATTTTCAGGGATATAATGGCTCTCCATCAAGCGCCGGCAGAGGTAAAAGTTACCTGACTGCCCTGAATCTTCATACCCGTCAGGTTGCATGGCGCTACGATGGATTCAAGGGCAGCTACATTGCTCCGCCGTGGGTTGATGAAGATCGTTTATATGTGACTGGCAGTTCGGTTTATTGTATTGACTTGAATACAGGGTCGCTTTTATGGCAAAAGCCGATTGAAGGCGGAGCGGACGGTTCCTTGGTCACACATAATGATATACTTGTAGTACAGGGTGGCCAGACAGGTATGTGGGGCCTGAATAAGTACACGGGTGATCAAATATGGTATAATAAAGATACGGATGGTAATGTCTGGGAATTAATCTTGTTTGACGGCATTGTCTACTGCACCTCCTCCGGCTACGGCCGCCTCTATGCCGTCAATGCCGAAACGGGCGCCACCATCTGGAAAGAACAATCGCCCAATCGGAAAAACCCAAAAACCGGCAATGCGTCTTTCGCGAATGCTGGTGTCGCTATCGACCCGGAGCGTCGGCTGCTGTACACGGCGGACAAGTATTATGTGATGTGTATCAAACTGCCGGAAAAGTAACTGGAGCAGTGAGCGAGTGAGAAAGGCGTCGATGTAAGATCGGGGCATGGGGAGGTGCGGGTGTCAGAGAAGCAAAGAATAGGTTGACATCGTGCTGTACGTGTGCGCGTGGTGTTGAAAAAAACACCACGCACGGCGCTGGGGTTGGGTGGTGGTTAGGGGGAGGAACACCTGGCGAGGCGGGAATATACGGGCGAAACAGTCTGGTATAACCCGGATTCGGTAGGAGACGCCGGCCGGTTAACTATGTTTGAAGGGGTCGTTTACCTGACCTCAGGACAGGGCCGTTTGTGCGCATTTGATGCTCTAACGGGCGCAACAATATGGAAGGAGCGTTCTCCTAACTACACCAACCCTAAAAGTTCCGAGGCATCTTTTTCGAGCACAGGTATAGCCATAGATTCGGTGCGCCGACTTTTATACACTTCGGATGAGTATTATATCATGTGTGTCAAACTACCTAAAAAATGAAAAAACCAAGCATTCATCTAAGCATTTTGGCCGCGCTCCTCGCGGCTTGCCTGACACCTATGGCTGTCAAAGCCCAGTTGAACGTAGGCCCACAGTTTGTTATTCCCGTTGAAGGTTTTGGAGGACATATCCGATGGGGTTACGGTGCAGGTTTTTTGATGGAATTTCCGATTTTCAAACAGGTTTCCATAGTCGGTCACCTTGATTATATTCACTGGATTACAGACAAAAAACAGGTTGATAATCTGCGGCTTAATCAAGTGGGTTTACAGGCAGGTGTACGTTTGTATTCTGGCAGGAAATGGTATGTACAGGGCTGGGGAGGCGGTTATGGAAAATATGGCATCGAAACAAACAGTAATTATTCAGACTACGGATGGGCTATCGGGGCTGGGTACTTGCCGAATCGCAGAACGGATGTAGGGCTGCGCCTGCAAAGCTTAAAAACTCTTCGACTTCTTGCACTTAGGCTCGACCATCGTTTTGGAGTTGAAAAAGAAAAAAAGAATTAAAAAAATACTCAATATTTCTCTTTCCGCTTCGGCAGGCGTTCCAGCCCTACAAAAAACCGATGCCAAAAGAGGTGCTGGGGCGTCGGATGTTTGGAAGGGTGATGAGGCTTAAAACCTGTAAATACTTAACAATGAAACAGATACAACTAGTTTTAATCATATTGTTTTTACCTGCTTTTCCTATATTCCTGAAGGCTCAATTGAATATCGGCCCGGAGTTTAGTAAACCTGTTCAGGGCTTTGAAGAACATGCACCAATGGGCGGTGGACAAGGTGTGCTGATGGAAGTACCGATCATGAACAAACTTGGATTGGTTGGGCATCTTGGGCATATGCACTGGTCTTTCAAAGAGCCATCTGAAAATCGGAGCCTTTCGCTGGTATCTATTCAAGCAGGTTTAAGGTATAATATCACGCCCAAATTTTATGTACAGGGTTTTGCCGGTGGCTATACTGCGTTTTTGAGAACAAGAATTTATGGAATACCAGTTCGTAGCAGGGTAAACAATCATGGCTGGGCTTTAGGTGCTGGTTTTTTGGCTAACAAATATTTCGATCTGGGTGCACGCTTACAATTAGTGGATAAACTCGGATTTGTTGTCATTCAGGGGCATTTCCGTATCGCAAATATCCTGGACAAGATGTGATACCCTTCTTCCCGACGACTCCAGACAGGCCTGCTGTACAGGCTGCCCTTCTACCCTCCCACATGCTCCAAATCCACCGGCAACTTCCGCACTCGCACGCCCGTTGCCGCAAAAATAGCATTGCCCAAAGCCGGCGCGATAGGCGGCAGCCCCGGTTCGCCCACGCCGCCCGGGTTGGCGCCGCTGTCGATGATATGGATCTCCATTTTAGGCGATTCGCTGAACCGCATGATCTGGTAATCGTGGTAGTTGCTCTGGTTGCAAACGCCGTTGCTGAACGTGATGCCGCCTTTTACGGCAGCCGTGATGCCCATAATGATGTTGCCTTCTGTCTGCGCCTTCACGTTATCGGGGTTTACGTAATAGCCGCAATCGATCACCGAAACAACCCGTTCGATCTTAACGCCGGAACCTTGTTTGGACACCGTGATGGCCGCTGCACTAATACTGCCGAAAGATGCGAAAACGGCAATTCCCCGGCCCCAGCCTTCGGGAAGTTTTTCCGCATAACCGGCTTTATCTGCCAGCACGTTCAATACGTTGCGGTATCGCTCGTCCGAGATGCGTTCGAGGCGGGCCTGGAGCGGATCTTTTTTGGCCAGCAAAGCCATTTCATCTATAAAGCACTCCTGACCCCAGCTGAAGTTCGAGGCATACACCGAGCGCCACCAGACGATCGGAATATCGGTTTTTACATTCGTCCATGAAATTTTAGACACAGGGAAATTGTATTTGCTGTTTTCCGTGCTGATTTCGCCGGAAAGCCAGGGGTCCGCTTCATCCGGACTAAGGCCCTGGAATACCTGGCCCAGGATGGATTCACCGATAGCATGGTGGTGAAAACCGGCGATTTTTCCATTTTTTACAAAACCCTGCATGGCACTGAGCATACCCGGGCGGTAAGGGCCCTGGCTGATGTCGTCTTCGCGCGTCCACAGCACTTTTACCGGCTTTTTTAGCATTTTACTTAGCAGGCAGGCCTCTTTGAGGTAGTCGTGGTAGGCTTTGCGGCCAAACGAACCGCCCAGAAGCGGTACGTTGATTTTGATTTTTTCCGCCGGCACGTCTAGAAATTGGGAAACCTCCTGTAGTGCGCCATCCGGACCCTGCACATGCGCCCAAACGTCTACATAGCCATCGTCGCGCACGTGTACCACCGCACATTCGGGTTCGATGGGCGCATGCGCCAGAAAAGGCGTTTCGTAAATGGCTTCCAGTTTATCCTTGGCCGTTTTGAATTTGGCATTGAAATCCCCTTTCGCCTCATGGTTAATGCCTTCTTTTTTGGCTGCTTCGTAGCAGGCTGCAAAGTAGGCGTCGGTGCTGAGTGTTTTTTCCAGATCGCCATTGTCCCAGCTGACGTTCAGGGCGCTGCGCCCTTTTTTGGCCGCCCAGAAGTTGGTGGCAATGACCGCCACCGCATCCGAACTCCGGTGTGGCATCGGCCGCTGGGTTTTTACCACGTCCAGAACGCCGGGAGTTTTTTTAGCCTCGCTGTCGTCTATCGAAACCACTTTGCCATGAATGGTGGGCGCGTGCAGGATGCAGGCGTATACCATGCCCGGTACCTCGATGTCGATGCCGTAAACCGCCTTCCCCGTTACGCGGCTGGGCACGTCGAGGCGTTTGTTGTATTTTCCGATGATTTTAAAATCTTTCGGGTCTTTGAGCACTGGATTTGTGGGTACGGGGAGGCTCGCGGCCTCTTCCACCAATTCACCGTAGGCAAATGATTTATCGGTATTTTTCAGCCAGATTTTCCCTTCTTGTGCGTAGCAATCGCTCGCAGAAACCTTCCAGCGCCGGGCAGCCACTTCGGTCATCATTTCTTTGGCAGCGGCGCCGGCCTGCCGAAGCGGCGTCCAGAGTTCGCGAACGGTACTGCTGCCGCCGGACTGCTGGCTGCCGTATTTTTCCCGTCCATCCGACTGAATGAGGCTGACCTGATCCAGGCGCACTTCGAGTTCTTCTGCGATAAGCGATGGCGCCGCCTGGGTCGACCCCTGTCCCATATCGGGCCGGGGGTTGATGAGCGTAATGCTGCCATCCGTTTTTATGAGGATAAACGGGTTGATCTCCAGGTCGAGCAGCGGCCCTGTCGCCAGTTTTTTAACAGCGACGTCTTTGCCGAAGCCCGAAAAGCCCAACATCAATCCCACACCGGCTAATCCGGTGGTTTTCAAAAAATTACGACGGGTGGTATCTATTTTTTGCATGGTAAATGCGGAAGAGATGAGGGTGATCATTTTGTTTTTTCCATTGCCATATCGGCTGCCGTACGGATGGCACGGCGAATGCGGTCGTAGGTGCCGCAGCGGCACAAGTGGCCGTTCATGGCGGCATCGATCTGCTCGTCGGTAGGTTGCGGCGTGGCTTTCAGCAGGGCAACTGCCGACATGATCTGGCCGGACTGGCAATAGCCGCATTGCGGCACCTGTTCTTCAATCCACGCTTTTTGAACGGCATGGAGTTGTGTTTCGCCTATGCCCTCGATCGTGGTAATTTTGCTGTTCCGCTTCAGGGAGGAAACGGGCGTCTGGCAGGAGCGGATGGGCTGCCCGTCCAGATGGATCGTACAGGCTCCGCAAAGCGCCATGCCGCAGCCGAATTTTGTGCCTTTTAGGCCCACGTAATCCCGGATTACCCAAAGCATGGGCGTATCGGGTTCGGCTTCTACTTGTATTTTTTTACCGTTGATGGTAAGTGCGTACTTCGCCATAGTATAATTTTTTTGATGCAGGTGCTGTGCGTATTCCGATGTAAACGTGCAGGAGGTTTCCGGTATTTGTAAATACTCCCAAACGTAAGGTTTATTATTGAATTGGTACGATGGAACGAATAGAAAAGACGGATTGCCGGGAGATTGGTTGCATGGTCGGAAAACAGGAACCAGGGCAATGATATTACCAAAAACCTGAACGGCAAAAAGGTCGCTTTTTTTGGCGACCCTCAAATTTGGGTTAAATGTTGGAAAGGTGTCTCCGTCGGTTCGAGGATCAATCTTTTTTGTCTTCTTCAGGGGGCTTCGGCTTCTTCTCTTTCCCCATCCGCCCCGCATCTTTCAGCGCCTGATGGATCATCCATTCCAGTTGGCCGTTTACGCTGCGAAACTCGTCGGCAGCCCATTTTTCGAGCGCCGCATAGGTGACCTCGTCGATACGGAGTACGAATGATTTTTTTGCAGACATGTCTTAATAGAGGTGAGAGGTGAGAAGTGAGAAGTGAGAGGGTGCCAGATTTTGGCATTTGTGAAGATGCTTGAGCGAAGCACCCTCTCACCTCTCACCTCTCACTTCTCACCTCTAATTAATGGTGTAGCGTGCCGGTGTTGACTATCGGTTGCGCGTTTCTATCCCCGCAGAGCACCACCAGCAGGTTGCTGACCATGGCTGCTTTTTTCTCCTCGTCGAGGTCGACGATGTTTTTGCGGGAGAGTTGTTCCAGGGCCATTTCGACCATGCCAACTGCGCCTTCCACGATTTTGGCACGTGCAGCAACAATAGCCGTAGCTTGCTGGCGCTGGAGCATGGCCCCGGCAATTTCTGTAGAGTAAGCCAGGTTGTTGATCCGTGCTTCGATGACCTGTATGCCTGCAATCTGAAGGCGTTCGGAGATTTCGTGGGCCAACTGGTGGTTCACCTCGTCGGAAGAAGTCCGAAGGGTAGCCACGGCGGTCTCGTCTTCCAGGTTGTCGTAACTATACAGCCCTGCCAATTTACGAATGGCCGCTTCGCTCTGAATTTTGACAAACTCGGGGTAGTTTTCCACGTCAAATGTAGATTTGAACGTATCCTGCACGCGGTACATCACTACTGCGCCGATCATGATCGGATTGCCCTGTTTGTCATTCACCTTGAGCGTTGGTACATCGAGGGTCACAGCGCGCAACGACACCTTTTTCTTGCTGTAAAACGGGTTGGTGTAGAAAAATCCGCTTTCCCTGATGGTGCCGATATAGGTGCCGAAAAGGTTCAGCACCCGGCTGTTGTTGGGTTCGATAGCGATAAAACCGGGAGCGATGAAAAATAGGTCGACCATGATGAGTACAATGCCGAGCGGAATTTGCCGAATCACCAGCAAGGAGATACCTGCACCCAGAACTAAGAAGAACACCAATAACATGGCCCAACCTGAAGTTGGTTTAACAATTTTTTCCATTGTATTTCGAATTGATTTTGATTTGATATTATTTTGATATCAAATGTACGGGTTTGAGGGCTAGTTTGTCAAGCGTTTTCGGCTCAAATTTTCGGTCTGGGCGACGAAGGGAGGATTTTGGGCGATGAAGTGTGGATTTGCCCACAAAAAAAATCCCGAATACTTCCTAACAAAGGAAACATTCGGGACAAATTGTACACAAATAGAATAGCAGGTCAGATGACCCTTGTATAATTATTGTGCCTGTTCTGGTGCTTTAGCAGATTTGCTGGCGCAGCAAGCTTTAGTGCCACCTGCCTGACCTGCGCATGCTTTCATTTCAGAAGCGGAGCAGGATTTTTTAGTCATTACTGCTTTGTCGGAAGCGGTAGCAGTTTTAGGCGCTACGTTTACGAATGCATTGGCAGTTTCGTCAAATTGTACGCTTACAAATTTCACGTTGCCTTGCGCATCGGCTTCTTTGCGCACATAAGAAACGGTGCCGTCGTCAGCCATGCGCTTTTCGATGTTGGCATCAGATGCAGCAGCCATAGACATTTTGTTGGCGCATGCAGCTTTGGAAGCGCAGCAAGATTGCGCGTTAGCGTTGGCTAAGCCCAGTGCAAAAATGAAGGCGAAGAAAAAGATTGCTTTTTTCATGAGTCAATCCAAGTGGGTTGAAAAGTTAAGAAATATTTGGTGCCCTATATACTGTGGTTCGCTGGATAGGTCTTCCAATTTGATGAAATCATCTGTTGTAAAAACCTGCGAATAGAAGTATAGCGAGTTCAAAAGTAAACAGAATTTTGCATGGTCACGCGTTTTCAGAAAACCTTAACAAGTGTTTTGCTCTTGTAGAGGTCAAGAGCACCAATGACCAAACACGAAACACCACACCCCAAACACGCAATCTTCTATTTGCCGGACAAAATACTGCGGTAGCGCTCCGAGTCATTCAGGAGTTTGACGGCTTCTTTCACTTCCGGGTCGTTCACCAGGTTTTTGCGCACTTTTCCGCGCTGGAAAAAGTAGCGGCCTACGATGTCCTGTTCAATTTCGTGCAGGATGCGGTCGCGGTTTCTGGCCAGTTCTCCTTTTTTCTCCATTTTAATTTTGTTTTCCAGACCGGCGATTTCATCACCCAGAGGTAGGCTTTCGCGTGCGGCGATATCGCGGAGTTCGGCCAGTTTTTTCTCAGTGGCCGTCTGGTACTCAAAATTTTTGCTTTGGACGTATTGTGCAAAACCATCGAAATCAATGAATTCGAAGGTTTCTATCGAGTCGATTTTGGCGTGTTTCAGCGTGAAATCCGTCACGTAATCAAAAATGATATTCTGATCGAGCAATGCTTTTACCACACCGGCCGCAGTGTCGTGCGGGAGCAGGACATCCGGTTTAATACCGCCACCGTCGAGCACGATGCGGCCGTTGCGGGTTTTGAACTGGGCGCGTTCGGCTTCGGGAATATCTACCGGTTCACCGTTTTTATACCGGACCGACTGAATGCAGCGCCCCGAAGGGATGTAATATTTGGC
>JADLCC010000337.1 GCA_020847425.1 Saprospiraceae bacterium | reverse complement strand
TATGCTCAATCGTAAATCCCCTCCTGCTATCCTCGAAGTACAAAACCTGTCGTTGCAGCGCCCTGAATTGCTGCGCCTGGACAACGGCATTCCGGTTTATGTACTTGATTTTCCGGGGCAGGAAATTGTCAAAATAGAAGCCGTTTTTCGGGCCGGGCGCCCCGAAGAGGTCAAACGCCTGGCTTCGAGGGCTACCGTAAAATTGCTGCGGGAAGGCACCCGGTCCCGTACGGCTGCCGAAATTGCCGAACATTTCGATTATTACGGCGGCTCCCTGAGTGTGCCGACCAACCTGGATACTGCCAATGTCATTCTGTTTTCGCTGAAAAAATACGTCCATGAACTGATCCCGGTTTTTGCGGAGGTGCTGCAACAGCCCGTTTTCCCGGAGTTGGAACTGGAAACATACCGGCGCACGAGCCTGCAAGAACTTATGGTCGACCTCGAAAAAGTAGAGGTGCAGGCTTACCGGAAAATAACGGAACTTATTTTTGGGGAAAACCACCCGTACGGTTACAACTCGGTAGCCGAAGATTACCCGGCGCTCACACGTGAAGATGTGTTGCGGCATTTTGAGACCTGGTACACGCCCAGCAATTGCACCCTTTTTGCCAGCGGCCGCATCGATGCGGAGGTATTGCAAATGCTCAACCAATATTTCGGACAGAATCCCGTTAAAGGTCGGGTGCCTGATTTTCAACCGCCTGCAACGGCTGAACAACCCAAAAAAGTGCACATCAGCCAACCCGATTCCCTGCAATCGGCCATTCGGGTGGGGCGCCGGCTTTTCGGCCGGGAACACCCCGATTTCAACGGCATTTTTGTGCTGAATACCATTTTGGGCGGCTACTTCGGTTCCCGCCTGATGATGAACATCCGCGAAAAAAAGGGTTATACCTACAACATCTATTCGACTGCCGATGCGATGCTGCACGACGGCTGTTTTTACATTGCCACGGAAGTCAACAAAGAAAAATCGGCGGCAACCCTGCGGGCCATTTTTGCGGAAATGAAAAAACTGCGGGAACAGCCGGTTTCAGACGATGAAATGGCCATGGTGCGCAATTACCTGCTCGGCATGTTACTGAATGGCCTCGATGGCCCGATGAACATCTCCGATGTGGTGCGCAGCCTGGTGGTGGATGGATTGCCCTGGGAAAGTTATGACGCACTGGTTCACACCATTCGCCATATTACACCGGCGGAAGTGCAGCAATTGGCGCAGCGTTACCTGCAAAAGGAAGATTTCTGGATCGTAACGGTCGGGGCGTGATAGAAGTGAGAAGTGAAAGGTGAGAAGTGAGAATCGTGAGTCGGTGCAAGTGCCTGAAAGCGAAGACATTAAGCCACCAAACCCTTTCAAACCACTCCAACCTGACTATAGTTTCCATGGTGCGCTATGTGAAAAAACTATTGTGAACTATGTGGTGAATAAAATCAAATTTATTTAGCATTTATTTTGGGAAAAAATACCCGAAAACGTGTGTAGTTTTGCACGATTTTTAATCAGGGACATTTGAGCGTGCCTGAACGGTTTGAAAGTACATTGTTAAAAGTAATGAAGTACAAAATAGGCCCGTTCAAACACCCTTCATATCCCTTCCAAAAACCTTCATACCTCACATTTAAACGAACCTAATACATTGGCTCTCAATTTTTTTAAGTTTTTCAAGCAGGAATTAGCAGTTGATTTGGGCACAGCCAATACGCTGATTATGGTAGATGATCAGGTAGTGGTGGACGAGCCTTCTATCGTAGCGATTGACCGCCGTACCGGAAATACGATTGCAGTAGGTCACAGGGCCATGCAAATGCATGAAAAAACCCATGAAAATATCAAAACCGTCCGCCCGCTGAAGGACGGCGTTATTGCTGATTTTCAGGCTGCCGAAGCCATGATCCAGAGCATGATCAAAATGGTGGGCCGGCGCAACAACCTTTTCAGTCACCTGAAAATGGTTATTTGCATTCCCAGCGGTATTACCGAAGTAGAAAAACGCGCAGTATTCGACTCTGCCGACCACGTGGATAGTAAAGAAACCTATCTGATACACGAACCGATGGCTGCTGCCCTGGGTATTGGCCTGAACATCGAGGAACCGATCGGTAACATGATTATCGATATCGGCGGTGGTACCACTGAAATTGCAGTTATTGCCCTTTCCGGTATCGTTTGCGACCAGTCTATCCGCATCGCCGGCGACGAACTCACCAATGATATCATGAATTACATGAAACGGGAACACAATATCCTGATTGGCGAGCGCACCGCAGAGCAAATTAAAATCCACGCCGGTTCGGCTTTGCACGAACTGGAAAATCCGCCACCGGATTACGCCGTGAACGGCCGCGACCTGATGACCGGTATTCCGAAACAAATCAAGGTAGGCTACCAGGAAGTAGCGTACGCACTGGATAAAAGTATCAGTAAAATCGAAGATGCCGTACTGAAAGCGCTCGAAATGACGCCGCCCGAATTGGCATCCGATATTTACAAAACCGGCTTATACCTGACCGGCGGCGGCGCCCTGTTGCGCGGCCTCGACAAGCGCCTGGAGTTTAAAACTAAACTCAATGTCCACATCGCCGACGATCCCTTGCGGGCCGTAGTGCGCGGAACGGGTATGGCGCTCCGCAATTCGCACCAGTATTCTTTCCTGATCGACCGGAAAAGCGTTTAGCCGTGAATTGTGAGTTGTGAGTTGTGAATTGTGAGTGGCACTTTGCCCAAGGCTCCTTCATAATGTTTGGGCAAAGTGCCACTCACAACTCACAATTCACCACTCACAACTCACCACTCACAACTCACCACTCACAATGGGTAAAATCCTCCAACTTCTCTTGCGCAATGGCGGCTTCGTCACTTTGGTGCTGGTGGAGGCTTTTTGCTTTTTTATTATCGTCCAGTTTAACGACCGGCAAAACGCCATTTTTACCCATACCACCGGGATTGTTGCGGGTCGCACGCTGGAAAAACGCCAGCAATTTTCCGATTATATCGGTCTTCGGGAGCGCATGGACAGTTTGTCGCAGGTAAATGCATACCTGCAAACCGCGCTGGCCAACGCCCGGATCGTCAAAATTCCCCGCCGCGATACCTCTTTTATTGTATTGTTTGATTCCCTGAACCAAACCGATTCCGTACGGCGAAAGGTGATGCGGCCACTGTACGAGTATTACACCGCAACAGTTATCAGCAATTCGATCAGCAGCGCCAACAACTGGCTGATGATCAACCGGGGCAGCAAAGACCAGATCGCGCCGAATATGGCTGTGGTGACCAATAATGGTATCGTAGGTATCGTTCGGCATGTCGATGCGCATTTCTCGATGGTGATGTCCGTCCTGCACCGGCAGGCAAAAATTTCGGCAGCCCTGTCGAAGTTCAATGCATTTGGTTCCTTGATTTGGGAGGGTGGCGATCCATCGGTAATGACGCTCAAATACATTCCCAAACACTTCGAGGTAAAAGCGGGTGATGAAGTGGTCACCAGCGGTTTTTCACAGATGTTTCCGAGAAAAATCCTGATCGGTCATGTGGAAGGGAGTATTGCGCAAGACCCTGAAAATCCATATTTTCTTTCCATGAAAGTCCGCTTAAGCCAGGACATGTCGACCGTGGGGGATGTGTATGTAGTCAAAAATATTTTCCAGCCGGAACAGGACAGCCTTCAAGTGAAAGTGAGCAATGAACAATAATTTTTTTCCAAATTTCTGGCGCTTTCTGGGCCTGGTAGCCGTTCAGGTGCTGCTGCTGAAACAGTTGACAGTTTCCGTAGGCGAATACTTCAACATACTGCTGTATCCGCTGTTTATACTGTTCCTGCCCATTCAATTGGCTACACCATATCTGGTTTTACTGGGTTTTGCCATTGGCCTTAGCGTCGATCTTTTTTCAGGCTCAATCGGCGTACATGCCAGCGCGGGCGCTTTTTCCGGATTTTCCCGGTTTGTTATTTTTAGCATGTTTGCTCCGAAAGGCGGCTATTCGGGTAAAGAGCCCATTTTTTCACCTGCACACATGGGCTGGCAACTTTTTTTACAGGTTTCCGTCCTGTTCTTTCTGGCGCATTTGTTCTGGTACTTTTCGGTGGATGCCTTTACGTTTGTTTATTTTGGAACTATTACGTTAAAAACCATCTCCGCATGGATATTAACAATGATATTTGTCTGGCTTTATACGGCCATGTTCAATCCTAAAAATTAAAGTGTTTTCGTGTTTTGGTGTTTATGTGTTTTAGTTGGTACTACGAACCAATTGCAAACACGAAAACACAAAAACACAAAAACACCAAAACACTCCAATGCTACAGTCAGGTCTCGATCGGCAACGCAATATTCAGATTGTGCTCATAGTGAGCGCATTGGCGCTTATTTTCAAAGCGGCGCAGTTGCAATTGTTCGATGACTCTTTCCGCCGCAGGGCCGATGCCACGACGATTGAAAAACTCACCGTTTATCCGCCGCGCGGATTGGTTTTTGACCGCAACAACAAGTTGATTGTCAACAATGAAGCCACCTACGACCTCATGGTCACCTACAACCAGGTGGATTTAAAAAATATGGATGTGGCCAAATTCTGCCAGATCCTGGGGATTTCAAAAGACGATTATAAACTTAACCTGACTAAAGACTGGAAAAGCGGCAAGTTTTCCCGCTCCGTTCCTTTTGTATTTCTGAAAAAACTCAGCATCGCCACCTACGCGCGGCTCCAGGAAAGCCTGTATGAATTTCCGGGTTTTTTCGTGCAGGTGCGCAATATTCGCGGCTATCCATACCACACCGGTGCGCATGTGCTGGGTTATATCAACGAGGTAGACCCGCGCGACATCGAACGCGGAGCAGGTGTGTACGAATCCGGCGACTATATCGGCGCTGCCGGCCTCGAATCGGAATACGAATCGTACCTGAGGGGTGAAAAAGGCACTACTTCGCTGCTGAAAGACAACCTCGGCCGTATCGTGGGGAAATACAAAGGCGGGCAATTCGACCTCGCTGCCGTAGCCGGGCACGACCTGATTTCCTCTATCGACATCGATTTGCAGTCGTACGGCGAATACCTGATGCAGAACAAAACGGGCAGCGTCGTAGCCATTGAGCCCAAAACCGGCCAGATCCTCGCAATGATCAGCGGTCCAACTTACGACCCCAATCTGCTGACGATGACCCAGAACCGGGGCCAGATTTTTAGCGCACTGCTGACGGACCCGCTGAAACCGTTTTTCGACAGGACCGTAATGGCCAAATACCCGCCGGGCTCTATTTTTAAAACGCTGATTACCCTGACCGGCCTGCAGGAAGGCACTTTGAATCCCGACAAGGGACAAGGTTGCAACGGCGGTTATTTTTATGCCGGCAGGTTGTATAAATGCCACAACCATGCGGGCGTCGGCGACGCCGTAGACGCGCTGGCATACTCCTGCAATACATATTATTTCACCGAGTTCCGCAATATCGTAGACAAGTTTGGCTTTTCTAATCCACACAAAGGGCTGGATGTGTTCGCCAAATACTGCAAGGAGTTCGGCCTGGGCACCCGCCTGGGTATCGACTATCCGAATGAAAGCAGCGGTAATATTCCCAATTCCGCTTATTACGATAAAATTTACCCCCGCAACCTCGGTAGTTGGCACTCACCAACTATTATGTCCCTGGGTATCGGTCAGGGCGAAATTCAGATGACCACGCTGCAAATGGCTAACCTGGCTGCCTGTATTGCCAACAAAGGGTATTGGTTTCCGCCGCACCTGGCCAAACAATTCCGCGACGGCGCCCCTATTCCGGAGCAGTTTTATGAAAAACACCAGGTCAGCATAGAACAACGCTATTTTGAACTGGTGCAGGAAGGTATGGCCGAATGTGTCAACCGTGGTACGGCACGTATTGCACAGGTGCCCGGCATCCAGGTATGCGGCAAAACCGGGACCAGCCAGAACCCGCATGGCGACGACCACTCGGTATTTTTTGCCTTCGCACCCAAGGAAAATCCGAAAATTGCTATCGCCGTTTATGTGGAGAATGCCGGTTGGGGCGCCTCTTATGCAGCGCCAATTGCCGGCCTGATGATCGAAAAACTCCTGAATGACACGATCGCTACCGACCGCCTTCCGGTGCAGGAACGTATGGTCAAAGCCAATCTCATAGATAAATTCCTGAAAAACAAGGCAGAAGCCAAAATCCGTTCAGCCGCTCCGGCTCCCAAACGCGATTCGCTGCCCGACCCGAAAGAAGTGCCCAGCGATGTGCCGGAAGGGACGACGACCACGAGTGTGACGACGCCGGTCCGGGTGGTTGGAAGGCAGAAGAAATAGTTATTGGTTATCGGCTATTGGTCTGGTAAGGCTTGGACTGTTGTTGGCGGTATGCCAGAGGTGTACGGAAAGTTTGATTTGCCTGAAAAACGCGGCAGGAGGTGTCATCTGTGAGGTACGAGCAGGTGACACCTCCACTCTTGCATCCGTGTTTCGCTTTGAGATGACACCTGCTCGTACCTCACAGATGTCACCTCGTCGCTCAGCAGCATCACAATATACTATACACCCCTAGCGGGGATACCAACGACACCCAAAATGAAATATTTAGCATTGCAAATGCTGTTTTTGACATGCGAATTAACGATCTACGCACAGGGAAGCATTTGTCAAAATTGTCTCGTTGATCAAAGAGTTGATTCGCTTTTCCAAATGCGGTTTTGTGCAATTAACAAAGCAATCGAAACTGACTACCGTTTTACAAGAGATGAAAAGTTATTTATTTACTTATTAACCGTTATGTCAGGTATAGGAAAAGAGATAGATGATTATACAGGGGTTTTTAAAAAAATGGAAAAGGAGGATTTAGAAAGATGGAAAAAATGGTATGAAAATAAAAAATGTAAAGTTAATTGGCAAAATCATATATTAAACGGTATTAATATACTTGAAAGTTTTTCCTTAGCAAAAAATTTAGAACAGATTGAAGAAAGTGAAAAAGCCCTCGACCAATTATATATAAAATAACTAGGATGCTGTCACTCCTCAAACAATTGGAAGGCAGAAAAAGTAGTTATCCGGTTCGGCTTTGTGAACAGGCTGATTCATTTCTTGTTCCTCTTAGCCTGAAAGCCCGATAACTGCTAACAGATTATCGATAACTCATATCCATGAAAAAACTACTGCTATTTCCATCTCTCCTGCTCCTGCTTGTTTCCTGCAAAAAGGAAAATATTTCAGATGCGAACCTGCAATTCCAGTTTCGATTTGATGCCAACCAGACGCGCCTGAACAACATCGGCCAAACGGCAACGATACCCGCCGGCAATGCCGCACAAACCCCGGATTTCAGGGAAATGAGCGTGCATTATATCGAACTGGCTCCGGATGCGTTCACTCCGTTGGGTGGAGGCGCCATTGTGTACCACGCGGAAGAAACGACGCAGGGCGGCGAATCGGCCGTGTTGTTCGACAAAGCCGCCAAGTCGGATGAAAACCTGGTTTTTGCCAAAATATCCCTCCAAGATGTGCCGGTCGGTACGTATCAATGGATACGCGCCAGCGTGACGTATCAGAATTACGATGTCAATTTTAACATCAATAACCTGCCCATCATCGGCAACCTGCCCAACCAAAAAGGCACGGTCGCATCCTTCGTAGGTTTCAATACGTACCTGACCACTGTGAAACCGCGCGAAAAAACCCTGACTGTAAACGACGACAAAAAACAGGGGTTCTGGGCTTTTGAAACCCAACTGAGCGCCCCATACGAAGCCTACAATCAAATTTATTCGGGTGAAGCGCCCGCAGGTGCAACAACTGTAGTCAACCCGCTGTTTGCAAGCAGCCCCGTTCCCGCTGGGTCCTGTGTGGTGACTGGCAGGTTCCTGCAGCCGCTGGTGATTACCGGTACGGAAAAGGAAGATGTACTGGTTACCCTCTCCTTTTCCATCAACAACAGTTTTGAATGGCAGGATACCAATGGCAACGGTCAACTCGATTTTTACGGCGACGGTGTGACGCCTCCTGAAAAAATTGTGGATATGGGGCTGCGGGGATTGATCCCGGAATGGGAGTGAAAGGGAGGTTTGATGGTTTGAAAGGGTTTGATGGTTTGAGGTGGTAACTCAAGCCATGATCTACCACCTCAAACCATCAAACCCTTTCAAACCATCAAACCTTCCTTTCAAACCATCAAACCTTACATCATGAAAATCAAAGCAATTATCACCGGCGTAACCGGTATGGTCGGAGAAGGCGTCCTACAGGAATGCCTGCAAAGCGACCTGGTGGAGCAGGTGCTGGTTTTGGGCAGGAGGCCCTGCGGCATAACGCACCCGAAAATCAGGGAAGTTGTACACAACGATCTGTACGACTTGTCCGCCGTCGAAGACCAACTCAAAGGCTACAATGCCTGCTTTTTTTGCCTTGGCACCACTTCCGTCGGGAAAAACGAGGAGGAGTTTACCAGGGTAACCTATACGCTCACGATGCACGTGGCCGAAACCCTGAGCCGCCAGAATCCTGATATGACGTTCTGTTATATCTCGGGTTCGGGCACCGACAGCACCGAAAAAGGGCGGACCATGTGGGCGCGGGTGAAAGGAAAAACGGAAAATGACCTGATGAAACTGCCTTTCAAACGGGTTTACAATTTCCGGCCGGGTTATATGCAGCCTACCAAAGGGCTTAAAAACACCCTGCCTTATTACAAATATATCTCCTGGCTTTATCCTGCCTTGCGGTTCCTGTTTCCCCGTTTTGTGACCACTTTAAGCGAACTTGGACAGGCTATGATCCACGCTGCCGCATTCGGGTATTCGAAATCTGTGCTGGAAGTGCCGGATATCGTGAGACGTGAATCGTGAGTGGCACTTCGCCCAAGACAATTTCAAAATGTTTGGGCGAAGTGCCACTCACGACTCACGATTCACGTTTCACGATCTAATGCATAGTTGGTGGGTAACCCATCGAGGCTCGTCAGGTTTTTTTCTTCGATATAGTTTTTCAACCCTTCCTCTCCTTTTTTCGCCGCCCAGACGCCCATGATTTCCCGTTCTCCAACGTAGTCGTATAGGGGAATGCCATAACCGCAGGAGGTTTGCACCAGGTGAATATCTGCCATAATGATCTGCCGGACATTTGGAAACTGCGGAAAAAGCGGCGCGTACTGTTCCCATTCGGCAGTACCAGGCAACACTGTGTAGCCCTTGCCATACAAACGCAGGATATTCGGCGGGCCCTGAAAGGAGCAGAACATAAACGTAATGCGCCCGTTTTCCAGCGTATGTGCTGATGTTTCGTTGCCGCTGCCGATGAAATCCATGTATGCCACTTTGTTATCGGACAACAGGCGAAAAGTATCCATGCCTTTCGGAGAAATATTGAGGTGGCCTTCCGGGTTCAGCGGCGCTGTCCCGACAAAAAACAGGTGTTGTTTCTGGATGAATTCCCGGTGTGCGGGTTGAATGGTTTCGCTGAATTTTCCCATGAGGCAAATATAAAGAAGTGAGAGGTGAGAAGTGAGAGCCGACTTCGATTACACCGCTTCGCTCTTGGCATTCATAATTAAGTATGTCAAAGGGCGAAG
>JADLCC010000336.1 GCA_020847425.1 Saprospiraceae bacterium | reverse complement strand
CGAGTTTTTCGGCGCTGTTTTCCACCATCTGGATTTTTTGGACGGCCTGTTTCAATTCAAACGACAGGCTCGTGTCGCGCAGCAGCGTGGCGAGGGCGCCTTTGCCTTCCGAGGCCATATCGAGCGTTGTGTTGGCGTTGGTCATCAACAAGGCGGCTTTGGCGGAGGCATCGTGCAGGTGTTCCAGCGTGGCTTTGATATTGGCCGACAACGTGGGGTCATTGAGCAGGGCCGCGAGTTGCGTGCTGGAACTGATTTCATGGACGGTATTGCGCAGTTCTTCCGAGATGCCGGCGATGTTTTCATTGGTGCGGCGCAGGGTTTGCAGCATTTCATCGGTATTGATTTCTTCCTTGCTGGGCAGCAGGTCGCCGGGCTGTATGAGGTCCGCTTGCCCGCTGCCGGGCGCAATGTTGACCACGCGGTTGCCGATTAGGCCGTCGGTGCCGAGGCTGGCCACGGCGTTGTGGCGGATGATGGCGCCCATCTTTTTTTCAATGTTCATGGTCACTTCGATGAGGGTATCGTTTAAAAAAACGACATCCTGCACGCTGCCGATCTGGATACCGGAATAGCGGACGTTGTTTCCGTACACCAGCCCGTTGACGGATCTGAAATGCGCTTTTATTTCAAATCCGGCGCCGAACATGCTCCTGTTTTTCCCCAGGATGTACAGGGATACAATGAGCAGGGACAGCCCTGCCAGCACAAATAATCCCAGTTTTACGGTATCGATGGCTTGTTTTTCCATAATAAGTGACTTGTTGGGTACTTTATTGCAGGTCCGGTACCGCCGAGCGTTAAGTACCCATACTAAGCAGATGTGTCATTCAGAACCGAAGGTGATGAATCTGGGGGCGTAGCCCGAAATTAAAAAATTATATAGGCCTTCGGCCTCAGATGCTTCGGCTACGCCTCTGCATGACACATCTGCTTGGTATGAGTACTTAACGCTCGTATGTAGCGGGCCTTGCATAGCAACCTTTTTTCATTGAAAAAACGCACGTATTTTTTCATCTTCCAAAATCTTTAACTCTTCATAAGTACCTGTTGCATAACACTTTCCGTCAATCAGCATCGCCACGCGGTGCGCAGCGAGTTGCACGCATTTCATATCGTGCGTAATAATGATCGACGACGTGTGGTATTTTTTCCCGATGGTATTCATCAGGTTGATGATTTCCAGTCCGGTAATGGCGTCCAGCCCCGTTGTCGGTTCGTCGTACAGCATGATTTCCGGTTTCAGGATGAGCGTTCTTGCCAGGGCGATCCGTTTGCGCATCCCGCCCGACAGTTCCGCAGGCATCATGTCGATGGTGTGTTCCAGGCCCACGTTTTGCAGGGCTTCCACCACCAGTTCGTTCACTTCCTCCTGGCTGAGGTGGAAGGAGTGCCGGCGCAGGGGAAACTCCAGGTTTTGCCGGACCGTCATCGAATCGTACAGCGCATTGCTTTGGAACAGGAACCCAACTTTCATGCGAATGCTGTCCAGTTCCAGGTGGTCCAGCGACAGCACGTCCTGGCCGAGTACATGGATGCTGCCGCTTTCCGGGCGGATCAGTCCAATGATGCATTTGATCAGGACCGACTTGCCGGAGCCTGATTTGCCGAGTACCACCAGGCTTTCCCCGCGATACAGGTCGAGGCTGAAATCTTTCAAAACCGCGTTGTTGCCAAAGGTTTTGAACAGTCCGTTCACCTGGATCACTTTTTCACGCGTTTCTCTCACCTGTTCCATAGTTTAAGTAATCAAGCAGAACAATTTAGATTAAATTTTTTGCAAATACTTGATTATCAACACTGATAACCAATAACTAATAACGGATAACTACTTACAATAAGTTGGCGACCTGGACCGCCAGCAAATCCAGGATAAATATCACGACAGAAGAGACCACCACGGCGGAATTGGCCGATTGTCCGACACCTTCCGTTCCTTTCCGGGAGTAATAGCCTTTGTAACAACCGATGATGCCGACGGCAAATCCGAAAAAGAACGTTTTGATGACAGCCGGGATGATGTCGTTGTAGACCAGGTTGTCGAAAATTTGTTTAAAAAACAGGTAAAAACTGGTTTTTTCATACATGCTCACACCCAGATAAGAACCGTACAGGGAAATCGCGTCGGACAGAATAACCAGCACCGGCAACATCAGCGTGGCGGCCAAAGTCCGGGTAACGACGAGGTATTTAAACGGATTGGTGCCCGATACTTCCATGGCGTCTATCTGTTCCGTCACCTTCATCGAACCCAGTTCGGCGCCGATGCTGGAACCAATTTTGCCGGCAAAAATAAGCGCCGTGATGACCGGGCCGATTTCCCGCACGATAGCGATACCTACCATGGCCGGTATTTGCGATTCCACGCCGTAATACACCATCGTCGGGCGCAGTTGCATGGTCAGCACCAGGCCCATGATAAAAGCCGTCAGGGCTGCCAGTGGGAGTGATTTGTAGCCTATGATAAAACACTGGCGCACAAACTCGTATACTTCGTAACGCGGGCGAAGTCCTTCCCGGAAAAAGCGGGTTACAAACCGGCTCATTTCACCCACATCGTGTAGGAAAAGCCGTGTATTGTCCGGGAGTTTGATCATTTGATTTTTTTACGATGAACGCCAATAATGGGTTAAAATGGGCTGATTTGTGTTGAGCACATATTCAACAATTTCAATG
>JADLCC010000335.1 GCA_020847425.1 Saprospiraceae bacterium | reverse complement strand
GTTCGAATTGTATGTGGCCTTTCAGGGCCGGTATCGGCTCGTTGGCGGCCCTTGGCGGAGCGTTGTTGATGATGGCCGGTTGTGTTTTCAAAAACTCGTTGATGCGTTTTTGGGAAGCGGCAGACTGTTGGGTCAGTGAAGCGATCCAGCCGATGGCGGTCACCGGCCAGGTCAGCATATTGATGTAAATCACAAATTCGGCGATATTACCGGCTGTGAGGTTGCCGGCAATGACCTGCAATCCGCCCACGTACACGGTAATGATAATACTGACACCGATCAGCAGCGACATCAGGGGAAAGAAAAAGGCGTCGACCCGAACCAGTTTCAGCGATTTTTGGCGAAATTCTTCACTTTGATCGGCAAACCAGCGCCCCATCGCCTGCTCGTGTACATAACTTTTTACCACGCGTATGCCGCTGTACACCTCCTGCGCCGTACTGGTGAGCGTTGCCAGTTGCTGCTGTATTTTTTCACTCCTTTTATTGATGATCGTACTGACATAATAAATGGAAATGCTGAGGAAAGGCAACGGAAGCAGCGACCATAAAGTAAGGGTTACACTCACTTTAAGCATGGAAGAAATAGCCAGAACGAATAAAAAAATCAGGTCCAGGCCATACAGGATGGTCGGCCCGAGGAACATCCGCACTTTCGAGACGTCTTCCGAAATACGCGACATCAGGTCGCCGGTTGCATTGCGTTTGTAAAAAGCCAGATCGAGCGCTTCGTAATGCGCAAACACCTCTTTGCGCATATCGTATTCAATCAGGCGGCTCATCACGATAATGGTTTGCCGCATAAAAAACATGAACAATCCCATCAACAGCGCCAGCCCGATGACGGCGCCGCCGAATTTGGCGATTTCGGCCCCCAGGTCGCCTATGGCTTCCGGGTGCGCGTCGATGCCGCCGTGTTCTTTGTAATATTTCACCTGCTCGACCACCGTATCCAGCGCCTGCCGGATGACCTGCGGTTGCAGCACCCGAAACCAGTTGGCTAACCCGACGAAAACGATACCCAGCAAAAAGCGCCAGCGGTAAACCCAGAAAAATTTATAGAGGTAGGAAAGGTGTTTCATGTATAGTGCGGATGGACAAAACGCGTTTGCTGTATTTTTGCAGCGTAGCCCTCAAAACAGCAGGAGCAAAGAAGGGTTCACCCACACTACTGGACATTTTTTCGCTTGGGTGAAAACCGGTATGCTGGAACGCTGTTCTGGCAGGGTCAATAGCCAGAAATTGCATGAATAGCGTTCCGGCGTACAAAAAATGTCCAGTAGTGTGGGGTTCATCAGGCACGGTTGCATTTTTCAATAGCAGAGCAATTGTCCAGCAGGATATTCCCTTTGTATTTAAAAGAAGCGCCGGGCGCATAATAAGCCTCAAAGGTAATGAATCGGATATCGCCGGCAGGTATAAACTGAAATTTGTAATTGCGCCAGTCGCTGTGATCGATGAGGGGCGAACTGGCCAGCAATTGTTCCTTGCCGCCCCGTTTGGCGCTTCCCCAGATGCGGATACGAATCGGGTTGTTGTAGCCTACGTATTTGGGCGCATGGGACAGGTACATGGAGAATTTATAACAAAAGCCATTTTTCAGGGGTTCCTGTAGCCCTTGCGAAACATCTTCGCTGGTGCCGTCTTCGCGGGTTATCAGTCCGAGGCACGTGCGCCCTTCCTGTGCGGGAAGATCCAGCCCCCAGGCGCCGGGAAGGATATCGGGGGTACTGCCCGGGGTGTACGATTGCCAACCGGCAGGCGAAGCGGATGCGCGGGGCGTATCCTCAAACGAGGGGTTGCGGAAAGGAATAAGGACGCCGGTGGGCTGCCCGATAACCATCATCCAGGGATGGAAGAGTGAAAAAAGTAAAATGCAACAGTTTTTCATGTATGTTTTGAATCGGCTCTTACCAAATATATAAAAGCGTAGAAAAAACGAGGGTTCTGCTACCTTTGCCGGGCACAAAAACGCAACAGGATGTCAAATATTGGCGACACCAACAAAATAAGGAACGAGGCGCAATAACCACACAGGTTCATAACACCGCTATTTTACTGATTATCAACTTTGTGTGTTTAATTTAATATCCCTGCAAAGATATGTCCAGAACCAAACCAACCTATTTTTATGCCATCATCAGCGTCGCACTGGTATTGTTTATCGTCGGTTTTTTTATGCTGACGACCTTACATGCACGCAAGTTAGTGACACTTTTTAAAGAAAAAATAGATATCTGGCTGGAATTAAAACCGGATCTGGCGGAAGAAGATATCGCCCGTATCGTGGGCAATATCCGGCAGAAACCTTTTGTCAAAAAAGAAAGCATCACTTTTATTACCCGCGAACAGGCTACGGCTACGATGAAAGAAGACCTCGGCGATGAAAGTATGCTGGAAGATGCCCCCGACCTCCTGCGCGATGTCATCCGTTTCAACATCACTTCGGAGTCGCTCAACGACGAAAATCTGGCACAATGGCGGGAGGAATTGCGGCAGGACACCCTGGTTTCAGACCTGTATTACGAAGCAAGTAATATTGGTAATGTGAGCAAAAACATTCAAAATATGGGCTTGCTGGCACTTGGACTGGTTATTTTGCTCATCTTTGCGGCCGTTACGCTCATCCACAATACGATCCGGCTGGCCTTGTTTTCCAATCGTTTCATTATCAAAAACCAGGAACTGGTAGGCGCGTCCTGGACTTTTATCAGTCAACCGTATATCCGCCGGGGCATTTTGAACGGTTTCTGGAGCGCCCTGCTGGCAATTGCCGCACTGATCGGAATATTGGTGTGGATAGAGCACCAGATACCGGATATCGCTCAATTGCGCGATCTGGATAGTATGCTGATGGTTTTTGTCGGCATTATTGTATTGGGCGTGCTTATTTCGGGGCTCAGCACCTGGTTTGTCGTCAATAAATTTTTGCGGATGCGCATTGATGATCTTTATTAAATGATGTGTTTTAGTGTTTTGGTATTTTAGTGTTTTAGAGGGTGCATTGCCCGAAAAACGGGAATGCCGAAAGCGAAGCACCACCAAATTAAATGATGTGTTTTGGTGTTTTGGTATTTTAGTGTTTTAGAGGGTGCATTGCCCGAAAAACTGGAATGCCGAAAGCGAAGCACCTCCAAATTAAATGATGTGTTTTAGTGTT
>JADLCC010000334.1 GCA_020847425.1 Saprospiraceae bacterium | reverse complement strand
GGGTAGCCAATGAAGTAGGTACCCATTTCCCACGCAAGATTTTCCTGATTCCGGATGTGAATGCTTCCGTTTTTTATAGCTCCAGTTTCTGGAGCCTCTTTATTCCGACCCGAAAAAACCTCAACATCGGCCTTGGGCTGGTCAATTCCGTGAATATCAGCGAATTTAAAGCTGTTTTGGCGCACGAATTCGGTCATTTTTCCCAAAAAAGTATGCGCCTTGGCAGTTACGTGTACTATGTGAATCAGGTGATTTTCAATATGTTGTATCAAAACAATGGCTGGATTTCGGCTGCTAACGGCATTGCCAATATACATGGCATCCTTTCTTTTTTTGTCCAGGTGGCAGCCTATATCGTTCAAGGTGTGCAATGGGTGTTGCGGGGTATGTACGGTTTTGTCAATCGCCGGTACCTAAGCCTTTCAAGGGCTATGGAATTTCATGCAGACACCATTTCAGCCAGTGTTTCGGGTAGTAATAATATGACGCAGGCACTCCGGCAAATTGAACTGGGCGCAATGACCTATCAGCAAGTCATTCAGAAATGCAATGAATTGCTGGTAAGCGAACAGGCCCCCTTGAATTGTTATGTGGGACAACGTGTGGAAGCAGCCCATTTTGCTGCCGTACACAAACTCCCTTTACACCAAGGGATACCTTTAGTTTCCCGGGATTGTATGGAAAAAAGGCAATCTGCCCGGGTCAATTTTAAAAACCAATGGGCCTCTCACCCAACTAGGGAGGAACGGGAAGATAACCTTCAGGTACTCGACTTGACTGCTCCTGTGCAGCAGGATTCGGCATGGAGTATTTTTCAAAACCCCTCGCTTTTACAACAACAACTCACTAAGTTTCTGTACCGTGACTTGAATATTAAAGTAGAAAACATTGAAGATGAATCATTTGTAAAAATGATTCAGGAAGAACAAGCGCATCGGAAACTGCCTGATTTGTATGAAGGCTATTTTGATGGTCATCCTATTTATACGGACAAGTGGGAAGAGGCGGCCGCAGCGGCTACACCCAAAATATTCGAACCGGATGTATATTGGCAATTGTTCGCCGAAAACCTGGATGAAAAAATCGGCGCGCTACAGCACGACGTCTATGTGTTAAAGGCTATCAATGAAGGCCAGGTGGATACCAAAACCTTTGATTTTGACGGGCAAAAATACACGGCCGATCAAGCGCCCGACATCTGCCGGCAGATAGAAAAAGATATTGCAGACACGCTGGAAACGCGCAATGCCCGCGATACGACCTCTATTTCTGCATTTTTTGCCCATGCCCAGACTAAAAGTGCCGGGCAAGTCGATAAATTGAAGTCGGCGTATAAGGCATTGCATGAAGTTATGGCATTAAAAAACACTTTCCTCCCCCCTGCCAGTGAGGTGTTTGCTACGATCAATTTAATTGCTTCCAATGACTATAACCTGGCAACAGATATGACAATGCGGTTCAAGGAGTTATACACTGTCCTTGAACCGCAGTTGCGCGGATTATTTATGCATTTGCCTGATCTCGACCTTTTCCCGGAAAATTTGCAGCAAAAAATACGGGAAGTATTTACCGGAGAACCGATCGAATACCATCAATACAACCAACCCAGCCAGGCACCACTTGAAGCGCTTCATGCCTTAATTGCCGAGATTGCTCAATTTCTGGACGAAACGGCTTTTGAGAGGCAAAAACTTGTGCTGGTATTACAGCAGGAACTGGTTGATTAGTTGTGCTCTCTCCATCCGATCGGGAACGCCAGCACGGGAATATGGGAGTGGTTCACCGTATCTTCCGTGATACTTCCGAAAAGGACGTGCGACAGGCCCTGGCGCTGGTGCGTAGCCATAACGATCATATCCGCGTTGCACAAGTCGGCGGCGCCCAGAATGGCATTGTCTTCAAAGAAAGTACCGCTGGTAAGCACCACATCTGTTTTTTTCAAACCGGCCGCTTCGGCAAACCTGTTTTTTTGCGCTTCCGCAGAACCGTCTGTCGGGAGGTTGGAAGGATTGTTGAGGTACAACACTTTTACCTCGAAATCAAAGAGGTCCTCCCATTTGGCGAGGTAACTGAATACGCCGGCCTGGTCGATGCGGAGCGTGGAAGGCAGCAAAACCACCTTTGGTGAAAATTCCTTGATATTCACAGGGACGGCCAGTACCGGACATGGAGCCGTGCGGATCACTTTTTCGGTGTTGGAGCCGAGCAGAAACTCGCCCAGACCGGAAGCGCCTTTTGTCCCCATGACGACCAGATCGACCTCGTCGTCTTTGGCTACGTTGCGGATGCTGGTGTGCAGGTAACCGTCTTCTACCCGGTATGTAACCGATACTTTGGCATATTCCGGAATGGATAACAACTCCATTTTGATTTTCTCCAGTTCAACCGTTGCGGTTTCATCGTATTGACGGTCTTCCCCTTCAAATTTGGAAACAGCAGCGAATTCGGAGAAAGGTGTGGAGTAAATCGCAGCCAGGTTAACATGCAGCATTTCGATCACTGCTCCGTTTTTACTGGCGATTGCAGCGGCTACATGAAGGGCATTGATGGAGTTTGGGGAGTAATCGATAGGAACGAGTATTTTTTTCATGATGTGCAGTACATAGTTGGTTTACATACACAAAAGTGTAGCTGTAACAGAAGGCTGCAAATGATGGATGTCAGTTCTGTAAATGATCTTAAAAGGACACCCAAAACGCCTTATTATTTTGGGCTAAAAGTCACAACAACAGAATTTTCTACTCCGTACTGTGTGGGAAGGTATTTGTCTGCTTCATTGTCATTTGACGATTGTATTGAAGCATTGATCTTTGCTACTGTGTACCATGATTGTTATTCTTTATAACAGCAACGTCTTTTGTGACATATATCAATGCCCGGCGTGATGCGACGCATTTTTTGCAATACCAGGTACAGGATACTTTTGCTGAATTTGTACTGCGTTTTTTTCTGGTTTAAAAAAAGTGGTTTTGAACGAAAGACCTGTACAAGTGCCTGAAAGCGAAGACTACAAACTATCAAACCCTCAAACCATCGAACCTGACAACACCCTGAGTCATGACAACAATCGATATCGTAAAGCAACACCCATTGGTTCCGATCGCTTTCCCGAAAAGAGAAGCCTTAAAAGAGGGCGTTACCCTGCTGGCCGCAGATGTGGGCGGCACCAAAATCGACCTGGCTTTGATGGAAGTGCAAAACGGGAATCTCTCTATCATCAGGGAAACCGTATATCCTTCCAGGCAATTTTCTTCCTTGCTGGAAGCCATCCGGCATTTTATCGGCCATTCGCCATTGCCGGAAAGACTCAGCATCGCATTTGCAGGACCCGTTCAGGATGGCAAGGCGTATGCCACCAACCTGGGCTGGCATATCGACACCCGGGTGCTGAGCGAGGAAACCGGTATTGCGCAGGTATTTCTCATCAACGACCTGGAAGCGGAAGCGTATGGACTTGCCGCTTTGAAAAAAGAGGACCTGATTACCATTTATGCCGGAAACGCAGCCGCGAAAGGCAATGCCGCCATTATAGCGCCGGGTACCGGACTTGGAGAAGCGGGTTTGTACTGGGACGGGTCGGCGCTGCATCCGTTCGCGACCGAGGGTGGGCATACCGACTTTGCGCCACGCAACGATTTCGACTGGGAACTGCTCCAATATTTACACCACAAATTCGGGCATGTAAGTTGGGAAAGGGTTTTGTCGGGGCCCGGCATTTGCAATATTTACAATTTTCTGCGCGATGTAAAACACTGGGAGGAACCCGCCTGGCTGAAAGAGAATATGAAAGTCCAGGAACCTGGCGCCGCCATTGGTTCCGCTGCGCAGGAAGGCTGCCCTATCTGTGTGGAAACGCTACAGGTTTTTGCACGTTACCTTGCCGTAGAAGCATCCAACCTGGCCCTGAAGTTGAACGCTACGGGCGGCGTTTTTATCGGTGGCGGAATACCTCCGAAAATCTGGAATGGAAACCTACAGGCAATCTTCCTCGAACATTACCTACAGGTAGGCCGTCTGCGCCCGCTCATGGAGTTAGTACCCGTGCATATTGTGCTGAATACCCAAGCGGTGCTACTTGGCGCTGCTTATTATGGGAAAATGTAGGTAGAACCTATGATAAGCGTTCCAGAAAGAATCTGATCAGATCAGTGGTAGAAACAATACCGACGATGCGCTCGCCATCCAGAACCGGTACGGCGTGAAATTCATTTTCCGACAGGATTTCGGCCAATTCACCGATCGTATCACTTGCCTGCATACTCACAGGATCGTGGGTCATCAGTTCTCCTACCAGCACTTTGCCATTGGATTTTATCATGCCATCAGCATCTGAAACCGGCATTTTTTTCAAATCTATCCAGCTCAACATCCCCACCAAACGGCCCCGGGAGGCCACCGGCGCGTGCCGGATACCATGGTTGTTAAAGGTATTGGCAACGTCTCTTAACTCGTCGCCGGCTCCTACGACAATAACGTCTTCTGTCATAATGGCCGAAACAGGTATATCCAGTATCATAATCTATTTTCTTTTTGGATGATCAATAATGATTTTGGGTGCAAGTTGGCCCTGTAACCGGAAAAAATGATATGATGACAATCAGGTAGAAAAGGGATTAACATCATCTATAGGACACTGATAAGATCAATATTAAAATGGCCGTGAATCATTTGTTTGGGCGCTTATTCCGGTTTAATTGCACCGCTAAATCAAGTTGAAACTGCCAACCAAGGGCGTTTAACCCGCAAGGCGAAACACACCTGCTGCCTATTTTGACAAATAGCCGGGATGTCTCCGAAACAGGTTTTCCTGCATGCCTGGTGCGTACAAGCGTTGTTTTTTACATTCGTACAGCCCGCTTTTGATCGACATTTTGATGTGGTCCCAAACCGGTTTTGGACCTTCAAACACTGCGTGCCGGATACTCAAATTGAGCATGGCGCCTTTGCACATTTCACAGGGCTCGTACGTACTATACAAGGTCATTTGTGAGGGGTCCAGTTGCTTCCACACCGCCCGGTTTTTTTTATGCGCATCGTTGAGGGCGTTGATCTCTGCGTGCCCGCCCAACACCGTATCTCTGACGACAGTATTGTATCCTACTCCTATGATCGAATCGCGGTAAAGCAGCACTGCTCCCACCGGCACTTCCAGGTTTTTTAAAGCCTCTAAAGCCAACGTATTCAAAGTGTCCGCAATATCGGGCCGGATATCTATCCTGGGCTGAAAACGATAGGTTTGTGAAAGGAATAGAAACAGGAAAATGGCTGAAAAGAGGAGTAAAACAGGCAATCGACGCATAGAACAAGAGATTTGAGGGTATAATAAAATTAACCGACTTCCCGGATTGCTTCGTACTGCATGATTTCCATACAAGCCCTGCCGTTGTGGTAAGGGCATTTCCAGGGCCCTGCCTTGTCGTTCCAGGTATCGTGGCGGCCGTCGGGCGCCAATGCCCAGAACCATTCTCCATGTTCCGCATCGAGCAGTTTCTCCTGTATAAAAGCCCAGGAGCGTTGTGCCGCCTCCAGCAACTGCGGCGCTCCGTCGATTTTCCAGGCATTTAAAAAGCCCAGTACGGCTTCGGCTTGTGGCCACCAGTCTTTATTCTGGTTCGTAATGCCCTCATGTGGCGTGGCGGTGTAATACAGTCCGCCGTCACGGGCGTCGATGCCTTCCCGCAACGTTGCTTCGGCAATTTGTACGGCGGCATTGTTTGTTTTTTTGATCAGGCTTTTTTGGCCCAGCACCCGGGCAGCCTCGCACAACAACCAACTCGCCTCTATATCGTGCCCAAAAGAGATTTCATCCGATTTCAGGTTCCAGTTTTCATCAAAAAACAAACGGAGGTGCGCCGTCTGCGGATCAATAAATTTATCCAGAAACAGTACAATCAAACCCTTCAATGCCCTTCCAACCAGTTTGGCCGGCGCCACTCGGTACAGGTTGGTATATGCTTCCAGTACATGCAGGTGGGTATTCATGGTTTTGGCTTCATTGGCATCTTTATCGCTCAGGCGCAGATCGGCAATGAGTTGCCAGTCGCGGCTGAATGCCTCGAAATAACCGCCCCTCATTTTGTCCAGGCTGTACCTTTCCATGAGTTCGAACAGCGCCAGCGCTTTTTCAAAAGCAGCGGGGTTCCTGGTGAGCAGGTAATATTCCGACAGGGCATACAGGGCAAATGACTGCGCATAGACCTGCTTTTTGTCCTGTGAAGGCTGTCCTTTGTAGTCGAGCATCCAGTACACGCCACCGTTTTCGGGGTCCCAAAAATAGTCCAGCAGGTACCGATAGGCCCTGTCTGCCATTTCCCTGTAAACAGGTGTTGTGGATTGTCGTGCTGCTGCGCTAAACGTCCACAGGATACGGGTATTCAGGATGACGCTTTTGTCCGCAGTCGGGTGCAGTTTGCCTTCTCCGTCGATGCGGCCGTAAAAACCGCCGTTTTCATGGTCCGGCATTTTTTCCGCCCACCAATCGAGGATGTCGGATAATTCCTGGTTGGCAGACAAGGCAAGTTGTGACAATGCAGCAGATTCCTGTACAGTGTTTTGCATAAGCATGCTCGTAGTAGTTGATGAGCGTTTGTTTGGATGATTACATAGCGGCAGCGCCGCGTAAGATTTGTAGATATTCCCAGACAAAGTTGGTGAAGGTGCAGCGCACCGTAAGATTATGTTGCGGTGCGCTGCACCTTCACCAATATTTGGGCATCTGTTGCTACAAATCTTACGCCGCTCTGCGGCTTTCGCGCCGTGCGCGGGTCTTACGCCCCCCCTCTCTATTGCGCGACAAACCTCAATTATTCAATTCCTCATTTTGAGGTTTTTCTCAATCAAAGCATACCGCTGCGCTACGCTGGCAGCCGACCGAAGTCCGTCGGCAGGCGTATGTTTCACATAATCAATCAATTGCGCAACCGATGTGGTGGCCACATGCATCCGTGTATCCGAAGAGCCGTAATAAATAAACACCTCGTCATCAGCATTTCGGATCCATCCGTTGGAAAAAACGACATTGGAGACATCACCGACTCTTTCGTCGCCTTCCGGGGCAATAAAATGACCTCCGGGTGCAAAAGTAATGCGCCAGGGCTCATGCAGGTCTGTCATAAATAAATATAGCACATATCGGAGTCCGGCGGCGGTGTTGCGCACCCCGTGTGCCAGGTGCAACCAGCCTTCCGGGGTTTTGATCGGCGGCGGGCCCTGACCGTTTTTGACCTCTTTGATGGTGTGATATGCTTTGCTGTCCACGATAACTTCTTCGCGGACTTCCGCGTTTTCCATGCTGTCGCTGAGTCCCCAGCCGATACCGCCGCCGCTGCCGACCTCGATAAAACCGTCCTGCGGGCGGGTGTACAAAGCGTATTTACCATCGACAAATTCCGGGTGGAGCACTACGTTGCGCTGCTGTCCGGAGTAGGTGATCAGGTCGGGCAGTCGCTCCCAGTTTCGCAGGTCGCGGGTACGTGCAATGCCGCATTGCGCAGTGGCTGCCGAAAGGTCGTGCGGCCGGGTCGTGTCTTTGCGTTCGGTGCAAAACAAGCCGTAAATCCAGCCGTCAGCATGCGCGGTGAGGCGCATATCGTACACATTTGTGTCGGGGTCGGCCGTTTCTGGCAGCAGCACCGGAAAGTCCCAAAAACGGAACTGGTCGACGCCGTTCGGGCTTTCCGCTATGGCAAAAAAGGACTTGCGGTCGTTGCCTTCCATACGCACCACAAGCAGGTATTTGCCGTTCCACAACATCGCGCCGGAATTGAAAGTAGCGTTCACGCCCAGCCGCTCCATCAGAAACGGGTTGGTAGCCGGGTCGAGGTCGTAACGCCAGTTGAGCGGCGCGTGAGCGGGTGTTACAACGGGATGCTGCCAGCGTGTAAAAATGCCGTTGTCGGGTACCTGTGGCGTGTTTTTAAGGGCGATTAGTGTTTCGTGTTGGGCTGTTAGTTGTTGCAGGCGGGTCTGGAAATCTGGTTGATGCATGGACGTGTTGGTCGTGAATCGTGAGTGGTGAGTCGTGAGTGGTGAGTCGTGAATCGTGAGTGGTGAATCGTGAGTGGTGCGAAATTACGGTGGCTTGTGAAGGGGAAGAGGGGCTTTTTGATCAAATGGAGGTGGTAAAATGCATACTACCGGACATTTGATTTTCCAGCACCAAGACCTATAAGGTTTCTAAAACCTTATAGGTCTTGGTCCTGGAAAATATCCAGTAGTGTGGGTAAAATGATATGTTTGCACAAACAAATCTGTTATGAACATATCCAAATGGCTTTGGGCTGGCTTCTTGTTGGAAATATTCGTTGTATGGGCGGCCTGGCAGGAAAGCGCCGGCGCAACGACGGCGTTTTTTCAGTCGGCTGCCCGTTTATCGGGGCGGGTATCTTTATTGTTTTTCGGCGTATTTGTGGTGTATGCCGGCCGGTTCCCAAATGTAGAAACAGGATCGGAGCATTTAAAAATAAAAGGCCGGCTGGCTTTTGATTTTATGGTTGTTCATGTCATTCACTGGTTTTTACTGGCAGCGGCTGTCCGGTTGAGTGGATTCGAACTCGTGCCTTTTCGTTTAGCGGGCGGTATACTGGCTTATGTGCTGGTTGTAGCCATGCCATTTATCCTGCGCGGGCAAATCAGGCTTCCGTGGTCTGTCGCCCTCACACAGCATCTATACGTGTTCTATGTATGGTTGATCTTTTTTATGACCTACCTCACGCGTATCCAGGGGCAAACGCCCACTGCTACCGGCAGCATGACTTTTTATTATTTTGGAATGGGCGCTTGCATCGCATTGTTGTCATTTTATCTGTTTCCAATTAGGATTCCGAATAAAAGGTAATTATTCAAACCTCCCCTTCACCGTCACCCCCGTCCAGTCATCCGTGCGGAACGGGCAGGCCGGAAAACCCTCGGCATTGAACAAATTCGCGTCGATCGGAGCATTGGCCCAGGCATAACGCACGGCTGTCGGGCGCTGGCCTTTGGGATGCTCTACTACAACACGATCGCCGTCAATGGTCGCTTTGGCATAATGAAACACCCGGTCTTCGCCGGCAATTTCAAAACCTTTCAGGTAGCCGAATTTGTCCTTGATGACCAGTCCGCCGCCGGTAAATTTAAAACTGAGCACTACCCGGTCTTTTTCAAACCGCGCGGCATCCAGCATAGGTCCGCTGTGCAGCACCTCTTTCCGGTACACATTTTTTAAGGCAATGGCTGCCAGGCGTTTGCCTACGTCCAGTTTATTGGTAGGGTGGATGTCTTCAGGGTTGCCGATGTCGGTGGTAACGGCCATACCTGTTTGGGGCAATTGCAGGGTAAGGGTTTGTGCTTCCCGGAGTTCGGCCCAGTCGCTGCCTTCGTTGCTGTTTTGATAAGGACCGTAGGAAGACAACTGTACAAAATAAAAGGGGAAAACATCGTTCCAGCGTTTGCGCCAGTCCCCGATCATCAGCGGGAAACTATGCCGGTATTCGTACGCACGGCCCGCATTGGATTCGCCCTGGTACCACAAAGCGCCGCGAATGCCGTAAGGAACCAGCGGCGCGATCATGGCATTGTAAATGGCCGTACCCACGTTGTTGCTCGAATGGGCGAAGGTATGTGGCTCGGCGAAAGAAGGCATCAGTTTCCAGTCGTTGCCGGCCAGACTGACGTGCTGCGTCTCGGTGCGCACATAAAGGTCGTTTTCAGAGCCCATCAATCCGAGCCCGAACCATTCCGGTTCGATGGCCTTGTTCATTTTGACCATCAGTTTGTTCGGTCCGGGTTTCCAGGTATCGGCAGGAATCAGGATCTTGCGCGTGCCTTTGAACAGGCCCAGCGCTACCAGTTTCCCGTTGATGTAAACTTCATTGTAACTGTAATTGTCGGCCAGTCCCAATGTCGTCACCTGGTTGGTCATTTCGCCGGGAATATCCACCGTTTTACCCATGTAACCATTGCCGCGCCATGCCCAGACGCCTTTCCAGTCCCATTGCCACATAGGGTCGGCGGTGATCCAGCCCGACCAGTCAAAATCGGGTTGCAGGTACCGTTTTTCATCTTCCGGTGTTGGCATTGCGTCGGCATTGCCGAGCAATTTCTTTTTAATGCTGCGTTCGAGCCGCAGGTCGGCTTCTTCCCAGTTTTGCGGCAAATTCATACCGTAAAAATTCAATACTTCGGATTCGAGCATGGCTTCTTTGCTGATCCAGCTCTCCACCTGCGAACCACCCCAGGAAGAGTGCAGAATGCCAATGGGAACATCCGTTTGCTCGAATACTTCGCGGGCAAAAAAGAAACCAACGGCGGTGAAACTGCCCACACTTTTGGCATCACACATTTCCCAGTTTCCCGCGCCCAGGTCCTCTACTGGCGTCAGCGCTACTTCATGTTCTACCCTGAAATGCCGGATTTGCGCAAAATTGGCGTTTTTGCGCTCTTTTGCGTAGTTGTCTGCCTGGGCTACGGTCCATTCCATGTTCGACTGGCCGGAACAAAGCCAGACATCTCCCAGCAATACGTCCTTGCATTCCTGTTTGCCGGAAGCGCCCGTCACGCCGAGCACATAAGGCCCGCCTGCTTCCAGTGCGCTGAACTGCACCTGCCATTTGCCACTGCTGTCCGCAACAGCCTGTAAAGACTGGCGCGACTGCCCGTTCAAATACACCGTGACCGGTTCATTGGGTTGCGCCCAGCCCCAAACAGGAATCGGTTTCTGGCGCTGCAATACAGCATGGTCGGAAAAAAGGCGTGCAAACCGCAGTTGGGCCATCGCGCTAAAACTTGTCAGTAGGCAAAAGAACAGGAAAAGTAAGTGCTTTTTCATAATCATTGTTTGACGAACTGTTTCCGGAATCCGTCCGCTCCGATATTGTAAATGCCTGACGGCAAATGTTTTATATCAAAAATGGTTTCTTTTTCAGATGCCTCTTTTTCCAGAACAAGTGTGCCGGAAGCGTTAAATATCTGAATTTTCCGCAGACCGGCGTCTGCAAAACGAATGCTGCATTGGTTCGTCGCAGGGTTGGGGAACACCTCAAACGAATGGGCCGCCGAAGTCGCCGGTTCGGCCACAGGCACTACCGCGTTTTCCACAAAATTGGACAGCAGCAGCACATAAGCCGCATTGTAATAAATAGCAGGTTCGGTTATCTCCCAGGAACTTTGCGGCCAGCCGTCATTGAAATCGAGGTACGATTTCTGGGGCGGCTGGTTGCCCGGCGGCGACAGTTGCGGATAGGAAAAATCCTTGTTCGGGCCGCCGGTCAGGTAACCCGGCGCGGGGCCCTTGGGCGAAGTGAGCGCATTGTCGTATGGTGTGTTGTTGCCAAACCAGGTGTGGTAAATTTCATTGGCGCAGGCATCGCCGCCGTAGGCATACATGTTAGACAGCATCACTTTGCCCAGCGGATTGGTCCCGTGCAGCCAGTGCAGGTATTGCTCGGCCGTTTCGCGGTATTGGTTCGCTTCGTCGAAATTGATATTGAATTCCACAAAATCCATGTTCAGGCTGCCGCAGTTGCTGCGCACCAGGTTGCTGCCCCAGTGGTGCGCCCAGTCGTCCATCTGTGCGCGGTAGAGGTCCGTTTGTGCGTCATAGGAATCCAGCGAAAAAGCATAATTCATATTCCCTTTTTGGTTGCGGATCTGGTTGGCGACGGTCGTGGTGACATTCGGCATGGTGGAATAGCGCAGCAGCGCGCATTCCACAGCCGATTTGTAGGGCCCCCACCAGGTATTGGAAATGGGTTCTACCTGCGTGTAGGTCGATTCCACAAAGTTTTTATACGCGCTGTTGCCGGTGGCATCGTATAGGTAAACGGCGGCGACCACGGCGCTTTCCAGTTGACCCGATTCATTGCGGTCGGCATCGCCGGATTTGATGTCGCCATCGTCGCAGGCTTCCTGAAACTGGGTGAAATTGGAAGTGCTGACTTCCGCTCTTTGCCAGGCCAGTTCTGCGCGGGCGATCAGATCGCTGCCATAGGTTTGCAGCGTCGGGTGGTTCGTGGCGCTCAGCACCACCCCTGCGTGGGCGAACATGGCGCAGCCGGCCAGTGTGGCGGAAGTGCATTCCGGCAGGTAGTACCGCGGGCGGGTGTCGGCGCTGATGGGCGACACATCGTTGTAATTATCCACACCCATTTTGAGCAAAAAGCCGTTGGTGCCGCTGGCGTCCTGCATGCGTTTGAGCCAGTCCAGTTCCCACAGCACTTCGTCGAGCAGATCCGGAATGCCGTTCCCGCTTTCCGGAATGTTGAAATCGTCGGTAAAAATTTCAGGATTGCGGCGGTAGGCTTCCAGCAGTTGTATCACGGCGCCTTCCGCAAACGTGGTGTATTTGTTCACGTCGCCGGCATCCATCCAGCCGCCGTGCAAGTCGCGGGCCGTTGCCGGGTCGGTTTTGGCCCAGCGGCTTCGGGCGGCCTTGTCCTGGTTGGCGCCTTCAAAAGCTGCGCCGTCCGACCATTTTGCATCGGTGTAAGGCGGCTGTTTGGCGAAGCCGAGTCTTTGGTAAAAATACATGCGAACGGCCTGTTTTAATACCTCCTTGTATAGGTCCGCACTGATTTTGAAAGGGTAGGAGGACACGTTTTTGGAAACGTCGAACAGGTAGTAATCTCCCGGTGTTGTGACGGCGGAGAAATCGAACCACCAGCCCCGGTCGCCCGATTGCGTGTGGGTAGCGCCGTTTTTCCAGGACACCGGCGCGCCGGAAAAAACACTCTGCCCATCGGACACCCGTCGCACTTCGTACACATTGCCCGGTGTAAAACTCTGCGCCGCATCAAAACCGTTTATAGGGTCGGCAATAACCGCAACTTTTTTGCTTTGCGGCCGGTAGCCGAACTGATCGAGGCGGATGAAAGTGGAAACGGTGGGTTGCGCCTGGAGGCCGCTCCAAACGCAAAGGAACAGAAGAAGGAGGGTGTTATTTTTCATGGTATCCAGATTGTGAAATGGAGTGCTTTTTTTACCACATAGGTACATAGGACTTCCACATAGTTCACATAGAACAAACGAAACAACAACTATGTGAACTATGTGCAAGTCCTATGTACCTATGTGGTAAAAAGTACAACCCAAAAATCGGCTCTTTATTTTATCTGCAATATTGGTGATTCTGCCGCTTTTGTAGCAACTGCCTTTTTAGGTTTTTTGTAGAGTTTGGGCAAATTACCCTGAAACAACATCCGCTCATCCTGGCTGAAAGCAACAAAATCTTTTGCACTTTTTTGACCCGGGTATGGCGCGTAATAATGTTCGGCCTTGGAAGCGTGGTAAGCATTGCGCCATACCAGCACGTAAGCGATGCTTTTTTCGGCTGTCGCCGTGTTCAGGTGCGCGAGCAACATTTGTGTCCACCAGTTTTCATGCGGAATGCCTTCCAGGCCTGTTTCCGTAAATGCGGCAATTTTTTGGTGCCGGGCGGCCAGTTGCGCCATAATTGTCAGTTTCAGGGGCAAATCTTCCTGAATTCGCTCCAGTTTTTCCATTCTGTAGTAATAATCCAGTCCGAAAATATCGACGTAATCGTCCCCGGGATAATTGCGCAGGTAATGCTCCTCATCAACAAAAAAATCGGGAGAATAGGCATACAGCACATTGTGCACCCCTTTTTCCTTGCGCAAATAGTCAACGGTAAAACGATACAAGGTTTTGTATTCCTCGGGCGTGCAGGCGTGTTCGCCCCACCAGAACCACTTACCGGTGTGTTCGTGCCAGGGGCGGAATATGACCGGAATCTGTTTTTTGACCAGTCCGGTGGTTTTCAAACTTTTAAATAGTTCGGCCAATACGTCGAGTTGTTCGGTCAGCCGGTAATGGAATTTTCCGCCGGGCAGAATATCGCGCACCGCAGCAGTGGTATCCCAGGTACTGCCGCCGGTCACCAGGTTGTCGAGGTGCCAGCTCAGGGTATTCACCCCGCCCATTTCATATGCTTTTCTGATCCAGCGTTTCATATCCCGGAATCGGACCGAATCGATATTGGTCATTTTTCCCGGGCCGAATCGGCTACCCAGGTCCCAGCCGAATACTGCTGGGTATTTCCCGCAGGTTTCCAGAACATCCGACCTGCCTTCTTCGCGCCGCCAGAACACACCGTAAGCCAGGTCGTCCTGATGCCCGAACAAAGTGCGGTTGCCCTCTATTTGTTGCAGGTTTTCAAAAAGTGCGCGGGTGCTTTTGGTCGCTTCCGGATCGGCAACCTGCGGTGTTTTTTGGGCGCTGGCTATGCCCGGAAAGGTGGCGGTGCACATAAGGGATAGGCATAAAAGCCGGAGTGCTTTTACAGGAAACATAGAAGTGAATGGTGAATCGTGAGTGGTGAATCGTGAGTGGTGAGTCGTGAGTCGTGAGTGGCAT